>JADLHI010000175.1 GCA_020848895.1 Hyphomonadaceae bacterium | reverse complement strand
GCCACGCTCCGAAAGCGGCCCCCAGTTCCTGAGGGCCCGTTTCTCCGGCCGCCTGGGTAGCTCAGTTGGTAGAGCAGCGGATTGAAAATCCGCGTGTCGCTGGTTCGATTCCGGCCCCAGGCACCATCGCCCCTTTTGGGGCCTCCAAGCCACCCCGTCTCACGCCATCGCAAATCGTCTCAAGACTCCTGATTTGACAGGAGTTTTCGTGCGTTAGACGCGCCTTCGCGCCGTCGCAATCCGACCGGGCGCGTCTCGTTGATTTTCAGCGTTGTGTTGGCAAATAGTTGGCAAATCCAGGCCCCAAAAACTTTTGCCAACAAACCCGACAAACTTGGAGCCGGTATCCGGAGTCGAACCGCCGCCATGAAGCTTTCCGATCTTAAGTGCCGCAAGGCCGTTGCCAACAACGCCCCGATCAAGCTCACCGACGGCGCTGGACTCTACCTTCACGTCTATCCAAACGGGCGGAAGTTCTGGCGGCTTGCGTATCGCTACGGCGGCAAACAACGCACGATCAACTTCGGTCCTTATCCGCACATCACGCTTCTCAAAGCGCGCAAGGAACGCGAGGTCGTGAAGGACTTGCTGCGTGAGGGCAAGGACCCCACGGCCGAGCGCCGGGCCGTCGCTGCGGCCGAAGAAGCGCGCCAAGAATCGACGTTCGGCGCTTTCGCGGACCTCTACCTGAAACGGCTGACGCTGGCGGGCCGATCCGAAGCGACCATCACGAAAGCCAGGTGGATCGTCAAAGACCTCGCGATGAACCTGAAAGATCAGCAGGCTGGCGACATTACACCCCGCGACGTGTTGCAGGTGCTGCGCGCCGTCGAGGCGAAAGGAAACCGTGAAACCGCCAACCGCATGCGCGGTGTGCTATCGGCCGTCTTCCGGCTCGCCGTCATCGAGGGCGCCGCCGAAGGCGATCCGACGGTCGCACTAAAGGGCGCGCTTCTGCCAGCTCAGACGCGCCACCGTCCGGCGATCACCGAACCAAAGGCCTTTGGGGGCCTGCTGCGCGCCATCGATGGCTACGAGGGGCTGCAAACTGTCAAGCTGGCGCTTCAGATTCTTACCCTCACATTCCCGCGGCCCGGCGAGCTTCGCCTGGCCGAATGGAGCGAGGTGGACATCGAGGGCCGGCTTTGGACCATCCCGGCCACGCGCGCCAAGATGCGCCGTGAACACAGAATTCCTCTGTCAGGACAGGCGGCCAGCAAGTTCAAAGAGCTGCATGAGATCAGCGGCAAGCGCACGCTTTGCTTTCCCTCGCCCCGATCGGGGGACAAGCCCCTCAGCGACAACGCGCTCAATGCGGCGCTGCGAACGATGGGCATTGATGGGAACACCCACGTTGCACACGGCTTCCGCAGCTCTGCATCGTCCATGCTGAACGAACACTCCACCTACGCCCCTGACGTGATCGAGCGCGCGCTGGCGCACGGCGAGCCCGACAAAATCCGGCGTGCCTACAACCGCGCGGACTATTGGGCCGAACGCGAGCGGATGATGCAGTGGTGGGCGGACTATCTGGACAAGTTGAAGCGCCCGCCGGCGGCAGAGACGACGGAGAAGTCAGAGCCAGTGCTGCAAGAGCTACTGTTTGAGGGTGAAGAGCTACCGGAGCGACGCTATCGGCACTAGCGCCCCGCTAACCACGCCAACCGGAAAACCTTACTGCGAGCAACAGCCAGCGCAATTGCGTGCGGTCGAAGCGCCGCACCGATCCATCGCCCAACACGCATCCGTCATGGATACGCACGCCTGGCACCAGGCCGTCCTTCAACCGTCGTGCAATGGTGGCGCGGGAAACGCCGAATCGCTTGCCGACATCGCGGTATGTAAGCCAAGCCACGTCCGCCGGCAGTTCTGCAATCGACCGATCAACGATTGCGACAAGCTCAACCGGATACTCCGGCAGATCATCCACCCTTACAATCCGCGCCGGTTTGACTGCGGCTGTCGGCCGAGGCCGGATGTTTATGGTGGGCCGCGCGACTTGGGGCTGCGCAATCTTGGGCGGCGGTGGAAGCGGAGGCGGAGCCGACTCTACCGGGCGAACCTCCGCTTCATCGAAAAGACCCAGCTGGCCAGGATCAGCCTTCCTTGACTTCTTCCGCTTTTGCGTTCGCGCTCGGGAGTCGGCGTCTACGCTCATGGCCGCCGCTCCGTGTAAGGACGCAAGCCGATGTCCCGCGCAACAATCACACGCACCGGAGCGCCGGCGCGCACGCGCAGCGTCGGGCGCACCGTCAGCTCCCGATCGACGATGCGCGATCCGGTCTCTGCAGCTTGCTGCGCCGCCGCATCGCCCAGGCTTGGGACGATCCCCCTGGACTCATTGTTCTCGACCTCGTTGGCCGCCACGCTGATAATGGACGAAAGCGCGATCGCCGCTGCCAGCCGATCGAGGTGGTTATCAGTGCGATCCGTCAGTCCCGAGGCGCCCGCCGGATCGCTCGCCTCCATGCCTTGCAGATTGATGCTCCAGCCATTCGGCAGGATGAGCCTGTTCCAAGCCAAGAGGATGCGATTGTCGCCGTAGCGGGCGCCGCTCTGATACGTGCCGATGAGGCGCGTGCCTTGCGGGATCAACAAATGATCGCCGGTCACGCTGTCATAGACAGGCGCGGTCACTTGCGCGATGACGCGGCCGGGCAAGTCTGAGTTTAGCGCGGTGACGAGCGCCGCAGGAATGACGTGTCCCGCCTGCAGTTCATAGCGCGAGCGTGGCGGTGAGAGCCGCGCATCGAGCCGATCGACGTCTTGCTCCGCAGGCGCGCGCTCCTCGCGTCCCGCAAATAATATCGCGGAAGCCCGCGCCGCTTCCTGAGGATCGGGCGGCGCCTCACGCGCGCCCGCCGCATTCGCCGGCGCGCTTGCGTTCGACCACATCGGATCGCTTGGCGGCGTGAGTTCCGCACCGCTCGCGTCTGCTTGCGCCGGCTCGATTAGATCGTAGCCGGAGAGCTGGCCCGCATCATAGTCGGCGGACGCCTGTTGAATGGACTCCGGCGGCCCGCCCGTCGCGGCAACGACTGCGGCCTCAGTGGCCTCGCCGCGCCGGTCGGGCCGCTCCGAAAGACCGCTGACGAGCGCAAACGTGATGGCGATGCCGGCAAGAATGACGCCGGCGAACATCACTTTGCGCGAAAGCCGCTTCGGCGAAGGCGGATGGGCGCGCAGCGCCAGATTAGGCGGCGCCTCCGTCGTGGTCGTGTTCATCGCCGTGCTCCCTCGCGGTCTATGCGGACGATGACAGGCGCGCGCACACCGAGCCTGAGTTCGGCGCGGTCAAAGATGCGATCGACGATCATGCGCCGACCCTGGACGCGGTAATTCGTGATTTCAGCGCCTTCACCGGTGATGATGAAGAGCGGCGGCATGTCGGCGGCCGCGACACCCGCTGGAAACTCAACCCATGTGCGACGCCCGTCATCGAAGACGCGGGCCGGCGTCCAGACCGGCGCGCGACCGCGCACGGTACGCACACGATACGCGAAATTCAGGCGGTCGATGCTCGGCACATTCGCGCTAGCGCTTACGTTCTGCGGATACGACCAGGCCACTTGCGCGGCGTAAGCCGAACCAGCTTGCGACACCGCTTCGATGAGATACGTGCGCCGATCGGTGATGAGCACGATGTTTGTTCTGAGGCCAACCGCCTGTGGCTTTACCAAGACGATCGTGCGCGCTTCGGTGTCAGCTTCGCCCGTCGCTTCCGTCACCATCCAGCGGGCGGTGTCGCCGGCGGCGATGTCGGACAGCGTCTCTCCGGGTTCAAGCAGAACGGTCGAGACATAGTTGGGGTTGGTGTGAAGCTCGTAGAGCGCGCCCGACTGATAGGTGAAGACGTGCCGCGCCTGGTTGAAGGCGTCGGGTGTCGGCCGCTGGCGAGCGGCCGTATTGGCGTTGGCCAGCACTTGCAGCGGCGCCGGCTCGCGCCCGCGCCGTTGGCGCGGTGGCGGCGTGACCGGCGCCGGCGCGGCTTCAGCTTCGAGCATACCGCGCAAGTCTTCGCTCGCGGCGGTTTCGACGCCATCGCCTTCGGCGACCGGCGCAATGTCGGTTGTAGCGCAGGCAGCAAGCACACACGAAGCGAGCAATGATGCAGTCAGGCGTTTCATCGTTCACGGCTCCACGAAAATTCGGAGATGAGCAAACCGAGCGGATTGGCTGCGACTTCATCGGCATTGCGCGGCGGATGTGTCGTCACCGTAAAGACGCCGGAATAGACTTCGCCGTCGTTTGTGCCGGTGGCGTTGGTGGCGCGCTCTACCCACGTCACTTCCCAGGTGTCGCCCGAGCGGGCGATGATCGAGCGGACATGGACGGTGCGCCCAACACGACCGAGCGACAGGAAAGGATCGTCCTGGCGTGCGATCTCGGAAAGCTGCGCCGCCGCTTGCGGCGTCAGGAAGCGATAGGCTTCCAACCAGTTGTCGCGCAGCACGACGCCATCGGTCGGCAGCGAACGCACGAGGCGGATGAAGCGACCAAGGTGATGCGCGATTTGCGCGTTCGTGGGAGTCCAGCGGCCATCGAGAGCGCGCACGTTCATCACCTGGCCCTCGGGCGAGACTTCAACCACATGGACGAGCGTGCGCTGGTCGAGGGCAACGAAGGTAAGCCCCGCGCCCAGTGCCGCGGCGAGCCCAAGACTGGCGAACGCGGTCATGCGCCAGGCGCGCGCCGACAACACGGCCGTGCCCATGCGCGCATCCCATTCCTGCCGCGCGCGGGCGTAAGGCGTACTGGGCGGTTCGGGCGCGAACGATCGCGCCGGCGTGAGGAATGGAAAACTCATGGCTTGCCCCCATTGCTTGGATTGGTTTGAGCGGGACGCGGCTGCATCGCCGCGTAATTGATCGGGCGCGGCGCGGCGGCGCCTTGGCCGCCGCTTTCGCCGCCGCGTGGTTTGGGCGGACTGCCGGCGGCAAAGCGCGCGGCGCCGCCGATGAGCGCACGCGCACCGCCCACCGCCGCCTTTCCGCCCTGATAGGCGATGAAGCCGGCGCCGACCGTGTTGAAGCCCGCGCCAACTGCACTGCGCCAGGCGTCGGCGCCTGAGAGATGCGGCGTGCCTTGCACAACTTCGGATGCCAACGCCGGCCCGAACCAGGCTGCGCCCAGCACGAACAAGCCAACGAACAACACCTGAAGCGCACCGCCCGCATCGAGCGTCAGCGTCGCCGGCAGCGTGTTCACGAACAGAATGGAGACAGAGGCAATCAAGGCCAGCATGAAAAGACGGATGCACGAGCCGACAACCCAACCGAGCGGGCCTTTCGCGATCCAGGCAGTGCCGCTGAAAACGCCCCACGGCAGGCACACGAATGCCGCGAGGCTGCCGAGCTTGAACGCGAGCAGCGCGACGAAGATTTGAAGCGCCAGAACGAAGAAGCCGAGCATCACGAACACGGCCGCCAGAAAGATCGTCATCAGCGGCACGAAATCGAACAGAAGGTTCATGCCTTCGGACAAAGCGACGGTGCGCCCGAACAGTTCGATGCCAATGCCGCCGATGCGCGCGGGATCGTGAAGGTCGGCAAGCGTCAGCCCGCCGCCGCCAGCTTGAATCCCCAACATCGCTCCTGAGCGATGAATAATGGTCGAAAGCGAGGCCCAGTTGTTCACGAGCCAGGCCATGAAACCGACATAGAGGATTTTACGGAAGAACGGCGCCAGCGGCGCTTCGCCCGCCAGCGCCCATTGCATGAAGGCAAGCGTCAGCGAGATCAGGATAAGCGCGTTCAGCACATAATGTATGTCGCCCGCGATCAGCCCGAAGCCCGAGTCGGCGGCGGCGATAAACTGGCTGAGGAAGGTATTGACGCTGGACGGGTCCATGATTCAACGCGGCCTCAGTTCTCGAACGCCGATTGTGCTGGTTGCGCCGCCGTCGTCCGCTCAGTCGGGAAAGCACGGCGCTGCACTTCGCGGGCGCGCTCTTCGCGCGCGATCCGCTCCATGCGTTCGGTTTGCAGCGCACGGCCTTGCGCGATCAGCAGCGCTTCGATCTCCGCGAGCTGTGACGCCTGGATGCCAAGCAATTGGTTGCCCGCCTGGATCGCGCCCGTCTGCCCCTCGGCATCGGAAGAAGAAGTGAGCGCCCGGTCGATGCGTCCTTGCGTGCGTTCGATCGATTGTACGGCGCGGGCCTCCGCCTCCATCGCACGCTGGACGCTGGCGCGACTCTGCGCCAGCCATTGGTCCGATTGACCTAAGACCTGATCAAGATCGAAATCTTCCCAGGTCTCTGGGTAGAGCGTGCGGATGTCTTCGCCGATGCGATTGGCCTCGAACGCCAAGCCTTGCGCCGTCTCGAATAGAGCGCGGGCCTCCGTGATCGATTGCGACAATTCCGGCGAGAGCTGGAGCGGGTTTTGTCGCAGCATGGCGGCGGCTTGTTCGACCTGGCGCACCTGATTGCGGATTTGCTCGACCATGTGCGCCACTTGCCTGATCGATTGGGCAAGAACCGATGGATCGATGACGTGCATCTGCGCGCTGGCGGGAGACGCCACGAGCACGGCCGCGAGCGCCACCGTCGCCATGAGTTTGGAGAATCTATGCTTCATCTTGGCGTCCCCTTATTCAGCTGCGGCCATCACGGCCGGCGCGGTGACAATTTGCGATTGCGTGTTGAAGCGGCGCACGGCGGCCGCTGCGTCCTTGAGACCGCGCGCTTCGAGCCAGGCGGCGGCAAAGCCGTCTTGACCCGCTTCCGCCAACACGCGGTCCATCAGCGTATGATCTTCGGGCCGAGAGGCGCCGACAAAGGCGAGCGTCGCGGCCCCAAGGCCCAACTCGAAAAGACGGCAGCCGTCTCGCGCCACGAGATAATAGTCGCGCTTGGGCGTGGCGCCGCCGATCAAGCCGATCTGGCGCGCATTGAGGCCGAGCTGTTCATAGAAGCTGCGCGAACGCGGTTCGCGCGCGCGGTCGTTCGGCAAGAATACCCGCGTCAGGCACGCCTCGATGATCGTGGATGCGATCGGGCTCGCCTCGACATCGGCCAGTTCCTGGCTGGCGAAGACGACAGCGACGTTCTTCTTGCGCAGCGTCTTCAACCAATCCTGCACGGCAGCCGCGAAGAAGGCGTCCTTGAGGAAGAGCCAGGCTTCATCCAGCACCAGCAAGGTCGGCGCGCCGGTGAAGCGGCGTTCGAGCACATGAAAGAGCGCGGCCAACACCGCGCCCGCCGCCTGCGGCCGGCGCATAAGGTCATCCATCTCGAACGCTTGCACCGCGCCATAACCAAGCGACGTGCGCTCATGGTCGATGAGCCGCCCATAAGGCCCTGCATGGGTGAAGGGCTGGAGCGCGGCGCGGACGGAAGCGTCCTGCACCAGCGCGCTATATAAGGTGAGCGTGCGATCCTCTTGCGGGCGAAGTCCCAGGATTTCGAGGGCGCGCCAGAGTTCGGCGCGCAGCTCAGGCGCCACCGCGACGCCCGCCGAGGAAACCAACCCCACAATCCACTCGAGCGCCCAGGCGCATTCACCGGCATCATGGATGCGTTCGAGCGGCTGCAATCCTAATGCGCCATCTTCGCCGAGGTCGAAGAAATCGCCGCCCATGCCAAGGATTATTGCGCGCGCCGATCGCCCCTTATCGAAGAGATAGATTTGCGCGTTGGCGTAGCGCCGCCATTGCGCGACCAGCGTCGATAACAACACGGATTTGCCAGTGCCGGTCGGCCCGACGATCATGGTGTGGCCGACATCGCCGGCGTAAAGGTCGAACCGGAACGGCGTCGCGCCATCGGTCGCCGTCAGCATGAGCGGCGGACCATTCAAGTGTGCGTTACGCTCCGGCCCGGCCCACACCGCGCTTGTCGGCAGAAGATGCGCCAGATTCGGCGTCAGCACGATCGGTCGGCGCATATCGGCGTAAGCCCCGCCCGGAAGCGACCCGAGCCACGCTTCAACGGCGTTGACGCTCTCCACTTGCGTCACGAAGCCCATGCCGTCCGTCACTTGCTGGATTTGCCGCACGGCTTCGTCGGCGGCGTCCGGGTTCTCGTCGGCGACGGTAATGGTTAGCGTCGCATAACCCGCCGCCACCATGTCGGCGCCCAGTTCTTGCAGCGCCATATCTGAATCGGCGGCCTGGTTGGTGGCGTCATTGTCATGGAGGACGGACTCCTCCTGACTCATCGCCTCGCGCATGACGACCATCAGGTTCTTGCGCATCGAGAACCAGCGCTTCCTGATCTTCTCCAGCTCCTTCTTCGCGTCTTCGCGGTCGAGCGGCAGGAAGCGCGTCACCCACCGATACGAGAGCGGCAACCTATTGAGCGCGTCCAATAAGCCGGGCTCGGTCTCGGTCACGAAGCTGCGCACGGAAATGATACGCAGATGCTTGGCGCCGAGCTTGGGCGCCAAGCCGCCAACCAGTGGCGTGTCGCTCAGCAGCGCATCGAGATGGAACGGCGTCGCCGGCGCCGCGACGCGATGGCGACGGTCGGAAATGCAATCATGCAGATAGGTCAGCGTCTCTTCGTCATCGAGCCAGCCCGCTTCGGCCATCGTCGCCTCGAACAGCGCCATGAGCTGATCGGTGCGCTCGATGAAGCTTTCCAGGTGGCGGCGATAATCGACGCCGCTCTTGGCTTTGGGCTCGTCGCCGCCCTCGAACAGCGCGTCCTCCAGCTTGCTTTGCCGTTCGGCCGGCGGCAGCCATGCGAGCGTCAAGAAATAGCGGCTCTCGAACCGCGTTCCTGCCGTCTCGAACACCTGACGGCGCTCTTCATCGATGAGCCACGATACGGCGTCAGGCCATGTGCTGTCGGGATAGCCCGGCGCCGGCGCACGCCGCGCTTCGACGTGGAAACACCAACCGGAGCCGAAGCGGCGAAGCGCGTTGTTGAGCCGTGCGCTGGCGCCCATAAGTTCGGACGGCGTAGCGGAATCGAGATCGGGTCCACGGAATTGAAGCGTGCGCTGGAAGGCGCCGTCCTTATTGACGACGACGCCGGGTGCAACGATCCCGGCCCATAGCAGATAGTCCGAGAGCTTGGCGCCGCTCTGCTTGTAAGGTCGAAGGTCGAACATCGTTTCTCTCTCACGCCGCGAAATAGACAGGCTTCCACAGATGGCGGGGCCATACGTCGATGAACCAGGGATCGCGCGCCGTGGCCCACACCGAGACCGCCTGCAGCACGAGCCAGAGCGGAATGCCGATATGCGGCTGTTGCAACCCGAGGCTGATGATGACGCCGACGCCAGCGTTCAAAATCGTCGCCGTGCGCGGCGCGCCGCCCATCAGGATCGGGCGCGTCAACGACGTGCGTAGCGGGATGCGATAACCTTCCGGTTCTTCGAGCATGTCATGCGCCTCAGAACACGGCGCCGCCGGCGAAGCCGAACAATTCGAGACCCCAAGTGGTGAGCGCGAACAGACCGGCAATGCAGAAGCCGACGAGCGCAAACCGCTTTACGGCGCTGCCGCCTTCACCGAACATGAAGGCGCAGAACGTGACTGTGAGCGAGGCCACCGCTGCGGCGCGCGCCACCGGGCCGGTCAGCGAATCGAGCACCTGTTGGAGCGGACCTTCCCAGGGCATCCCCGAACCGGACGCATAGGCCGGCGCGGCGAAGGCGAGTGCGGCGAGCGTCAGCCCGGCGAGCTTCGCCAAATTGGTCTTCCTCATAAGTGCTCTCCTTTTTCTTTGGGGCGGACGATGTGCTGGATCGCGCGCTTGCCCCCGACACGCGCGATGAAGACAACGAGATCGACGGCGGACGCGATCAGCCGCTTAGGCGGCGCGCTGACAGCTTCCATGCAGAGGTCTTCCAGCCGCGTGAGCGCATCGGCCGCGGAATTGGCGTGGACGGTCAGGAGTCCGCCTGGATGGCCGGTGTTCCAGCACTTGCAGACTTCGAGCGCTGCGCTGTCGCGCACCTCGCCGACGACGACCCGATCGGGACGCAGGCGAAGCGTCATCTGCACAAGATCGCGCATCGTCACTGGCGGATCGCTACGCTTGGTGAGGAGCTGCACCGCATTGGCGCTGGAGATTTGCAGTTCGGCGGTGTCTTCGAGGATCACGACCCGCGAGTCCGCAAACGCCGGCTCTGCCAGCAGCGCATTGAGCAAGGTAGTCTTGCCGCTGCCTGTGCCGCCGGCGACGACAATGTTCTGCCTGGACGCAACCGCCTCACGCAGCAGCGCGGCTTGGCCGGGCGTGGCGATGCCGTCGCGCGCGTAATCATCAAGCGTGAAGATGATCGAAGGGCGCTTGCGGATTGCTAGAACCGGCGCTTCCACCAGCGGCGGCAACACCGCCTGCACCCGCGCGGCCGAATCCGGAAGGATGGTTGCCAGCGTCGGTCGATCTTCGCCAACTGTCTCGCCAGCTTCATGCGCCAGCAGGCGGATCGCCGTTTCGCGGTCGTTGGCGACTAGGCGATGCTCGGTCAGCAAAAGCCCGGCGCCGGCGCGATCAATCCAGACGCGGCCGTCGGCGTTGATGAGCACTTCCACCACGTCGGGCGCAGCGAGCGCTTCGGCGATGTTCGCGCCGAGCGCCCGCGCCAAAGCCGAGCGCCGCCGCGACGAACCGATGATGTGGGCGGCGGTCATGGGCGCGCCTCCGTGCCATCGGCGCCGATCGGCGCGGCGGAGAGTTCGCCATTGGCGACTGAGCCGCCCGGTTGCAGCCCATGCGCAACCATGTCGAGGAAGCGTTCAAACCGCGCTTCGGCGCTGGCCGCCGCGCTTTCCTCGATCGCTTCATCCACTGGCGGGTTGTGCTCCAACCACACCCGGACGAAGAGCAGCAGCGTCTCCTTAAGGATCAGAGACTCACCGACAACCTTGTCCAAGCGTCCCGCGATCCGTGCGGACTCGCGGGCCTGCGCTTCTGCGTGCGCGTCAGGCCCACGCGTGAAACGCATCCGCACGGCTTCGGCGATGATCGAGGAATCGGAGCGATGCTCGGCCTTGGCGAGCTTCTGGACTTCCTCTTCCAGCTCGCGCGGCAAATAGACGGTGATGCCCTTACGCGCCATCGGTCAAATCCCCTTCGATTTGGCGGCGCGGCCAGCGCGCACGGTTTCGGCTGGCACAGGCGTGGACGGCGGCGGATTCGGCGGCTGCGCCTGGCGCGAACCGTCGCGATTGCGGAAGCCGGCAAGCGCGAGGTCCGAGAGTTTCTGTCCTGGCGGCGAGAAGAGATCGCCTTGGCTCGACATGGCCGGCCGCCGACGCATTCCCTGCGCGCGCTGCGCCGGCGCTTCGAGATAGCCGAGCGGTCGAACATCGATCCAGTCGTGCGTCGTCGTCAGCGTGACGCGCGCGCCCGTCGCCGGCCGCAAGCGCTCGCGGAAGATGCGTTCTTCATCGAACTTGAGTTTCTTGGCGCGGATCGGCTTCAGACCCGCGACGAAGATCAATTGCTCGTCGCGCGGCAGCGAACGCACGTCAGCGGGCAGAAGCAGCGGCCGCCGTTCCTCGCGCTGCGTCGTCGAGCCGTGCGCCCAGCCGATGATCGGTTTCGGCTTCTTCTGCGTTTCGCTTTCACGCACCTCCCACACTTCGCCGGCCATGTCGGCGATGCGTTTGGCGGTGTCGCCGTCGGATGCGGAGAACGAAACGACGATCGCGCAATTGTCGAGAATGACGTTATCGCGCCCGTATGTTCGCGTGATGTGATTGAGCGACTGGCAAACCGGATACGCGCGGATTCCGTACCCCGCCATCGCACCCATCATCGTCTCAAAGAACTCCATGCGTCCAAGCATCGGGAATTCGTCGAGCACCATGACTAGGCGATGCCGCTTGAGCTTGCCGTCGGCCTCTGTCTGGCTCTCCATCAGGCCGCGCCCGGTCATATCGATGATGCTGCGCAAGAGCGGCATGAGGCGCTGCACGTCCGATGACGGCGGTTGCAGATAGAGCGTGACGGGCTTGTCGCCGCACATGAGATCGGCGATGCGGAAATCCGATGTGGCGGTGTTGGCCGCAATCAGCGGATCGGCAAACAGGCCGAACATGCTTTCCGCCGTCGCTTGCACGCCCGAGCGCATCCGCTCTTCGGCCGAGAGGAAGCTTTCGGCCGCGTGCAGCACTTCGGGATGCACTTCAGGCTGGCCGGTCGTCGGATTCTTCCGGTGCAGCGTGCGCCGCATCTCTTCGGCGGTCTTCGTCATGTCACGCAGCCGTTCGCGCACAACCGCGAGCGTCTTGCGCTCCAACGGCTCCGCGTAGAGGACGTGCAGAATGACCGGTGCGACGAGATTTGAGGCGCTGCGGAGCCAGAAATCTTTTGCGGCTCGGTCTTCGTTGGCGCCGAACAGAACGTCCGTCAGATTCTGCGCCCAGCGCACTTCGTCGGGCCCGCGCGGAATCTCGAACAGCGGATTGAAGCGGATGGAGTCGGCGTGCGTGGGCGCAAAGCGCAGCACCGGCCCAAGCGTTTCGCGGAAACCCGCCGTGCCGGGAAAGCCGTGGCGTGGATCGCCGTCGGCGAGTTCGCCCTTCACATCGAGGACCAGCATCGAATGCGGCGTCGCCAAGAGCGTCGGCACGACATGGCCGCGGCCTTTGCCACTGCGCGACGCGCCGATCAGGATTTGATGTTCGGCGCCGTCGAACGCTATGATCTCGCCCTCGAACTTGCCGAGCACCGAGCCGGCTGGCGCGAACAGCTCCGCCGCCTTCAAATCCTCGAACGAGGCCCAGGCGCCCTTGCCGAACGGCTTGACGTCAAGACTGCGCCGCGTAGCGAGCGCGGCGACAAACACGCCAGCCAGGATGCCGCACAGCACGATGAGCTGCGCGGTGGCGAACGGCTTGGGATACGTTTCGCTCCAACGCGCCGACCAATCGAACAACGCCCAAGGCGCGTAGATCGCGTGCGCGCCTTCGCCGATCAGCGGCGCCCCGAGCGCCGGCTGGCGATCGAACGCGCTTGCGAGGAATTGAGTTGCGGCGGCGGCGCCGGCAATGACGCCGAACGCAACGGCGGCAATTCGCAATATTGTCCGATGTGACACCGCAGCACTCGCCAGCCGTTCCTAGATGTCCAGCAGCAAGGCGGGCGCCCGTTGGACGCCGCATGATGTGCGGCGCCGCCCGATCGTGCCCGCATCAAATGCGGCTCAGACCGCACAATGTGCGGTCATTGTCTCATGGGAGCGGACGCTCGAAAGAACGTGCGCCAATTTGGTTCAGGTAAGGTGTCCGCGCCGCGCCGTCCGCGCGATCGTGATCGGAGCGTCCAACTTCGGCCGGTCGAGAACAACAAACAGCCGCGACGAAGAGACCACGCCGCTATCGTCCATGCGCAGCCGAAAGTCAGCCCAGGCTCGCAGCGACGGCGAGACGAAGTGCAGTAGGAAATCGCATGTCCCCGCGACGTGGTACGCGGAACGGACAGACGGCGTTGCATCCAGCAAGTCCATAAGCCGCGCCGAGGCCGCTGGCGTGTTCTCAGTCAGCACAATTTCCGCCCAGCCCTCAAAAGACGCGCCGATGGCAAGCGGATCGATAATGGCGCGATAGCCGAGCACAGCGCCCTTCTTTTCCAGGCGGCGCACGCGTGTCAGACATGCCGATGGCGACAAGCCCACGCGCGCGGCAAGCAATTTGTTGGTGATCCTGCCGTCCCGCTGCAACTCGTCCAGGATCAGATGATCGACCGCATCCAATCTCACGATAATGCTCCCCACGCGGTCGTTCCGCCAGACCGCCCCGTCAACAGCGATTCAGCTTCAATATGAAGGTGTTGCGTCCCCGCGCCGGCGCAATGCTGCCATGCCGCTCGCCCGAACACGGAAGACCAGTTCGAGATGCGACATGCAGGGCATGCCTAGAGCGAACACGGCCGATCCCGCGATTCCCGTTATCCCATCTTGGCGATTAGGCCGCTTCAAGCGCCTCGTTAGGCGACGACAATCTGACTCAGCATACCCGGTGGCTCAACGATGAAATGACGCATCGTTCCGCCATGCGGCTCACCTCGCCTAGAAGCCGAAGATCGGCGCGATTCTCATAAAGCGCAAAAGTCACCAACGTAAGGCGCTGTCCGATCACGACCGACCAAGCTAACTGGCCGACGCCCACGACATGACGCTCGTGTATGCCCGGTGCGCACGAAGCGACCACCATATCCCGGCATAATTGCAGAAAATCCGCGGAAGCGCCAACGCTAGCGCCAAGGACGTCAATGCCGCCTGGCTTCTTCTGCACAAGTGCAATCGCCTTGGCGCCGGTCGCAGACAAACTCCAGGTCAACGGGTTTGACCATTCAGTCTGACCAAGACCGGCGCCCATCCAGACTTGCAGAGCAGATAGGATATCCGTCTCGCGCAACGCATCGACTCCGACATTGATAGTGCCGGCTCGGAGCACTCCCCGCCACGTGATATATTGCACAACGTTCGGCGCACTAACCTTGCGCATCCCGCAACGTCGCCAGCCGACTTTCTAACGGAGTGATTCCGTTTGCTACAGGCGGAACAAAGAGCGTCGATTCTTGTGAAACTTTCGCAGAGTGGAGGGAGTTCAGAGGCATCCGCTCCACGCGACTTGCACCAATCGGCAAAGTCGCAGCTTCGTAAATTGTCACCTCATGATCGGGCGGATAGTGTTCCATGAGGGCCTTGGCCAACAGATGAAGGCGCCGCGCGTCAGGACTGAGTTGTTTGAAACTCAAATCGCCGAATACGCCAAGCTGCCACAGAACCAGCGCAGTTGAAGTATCAAAGCGGCGTTGCCGGAGATAAAAATCCTGAGCCTCGTAGCTCTGCCAACCCGAACCCGGATCGACACCGAGATCGACGCAAAGGCACGCTTCCGCCGAAACGCCCGGGAGCATGATGGCTTCGAAGCCCTCCTCGCGCGCGCGCGCGATTGCCTCATGCGAAGGCGAAACGAACACACCAGGATGGCCATAGAACGCCGCACAGGTCTTTCGCCCCGCACGAACCGCACTAAGGATCGCCTCTACCATCTCCTCATAGGTTTCGAGTCTTGAACGCCCGTTGCCGTAGTAGGTCTGCAGGTTGATCACCTCGGCGTTCAATCCCTCGATCCAGCGCAACGCGACTGGGTCCACGGCGGCGAATACCACCTCCGCATCGGCGATGACTCGTTGCGCCTCAAATGTACAATGAGCAATCAGCTTTATGCCGGTTCCTACAACGACAAGGGATCCGTGCACCGGCGTCATCAGAGCGTCAATTCCCCGAACTCGCGTTGATTGATGAGTTCGATTACGGCGTCCTCCACTTGCTGCTCCGAGGCGTGATCCATTTGCACTGACGGCAAGGCTGCAGATAGAGCATCGGCCTCCACTTGCACCGCCTCATCACCAAGTAACCGTGCCAAGCCAACGGCGCGCGCTGCAGCGTTTGCCTCGCCAATATCACGCTGCGCGCGTGCAAATTCCAACAGCGCCGCAGCGATGACGGGTTTCGAGCCTAGGTCCTGGCCGACTGAGAGCGCACGGTGCGCAGCAATAGCTGCCGCCTCGGCGTCGCCTACCAGACGCCTATTCTGAGCCACTCCAATCAGAACATTGACCACTTGCCTGTGGTCTCCAATTACTTCCGCGATCACCAACGCCTCTTCATATGCACCGATCGATGCTTCGCATCGCCCTTGCTTGAGATATAGCGCCCCTACCCGCATCAACGTAGCCACGCGGTACTGAGGGTGATTGACGCTCTCTTCAACGGACAGGGCTTTCCGGTAGTTTGCGTGGGCGTCATCGTCTCGTCCTTCGCTCACTGCAATGTCCCCCGCACACATATGCACCGCTAATGCTCCGCCGAGATGCCCAATCTTCTGGCACAACCGATACGCTTCCTTCACCCAATGCCGCGCTTGGGCCACGTCCGGCAGCAGCATATTAAGCCAGGCGAGCGACATGACGGACCAGTAGCTGCCCATCTGATCACCGGCGCCGACGCGCTCCGATAACGCGCGTTCGTAGTGCAGTCGCGCAATTGCCAGTTCTCCGCGCGCGTGGGCGATATTGCCGAGGGCTTGGTAACAATGCGCAACGGTGATGGGATTTGCCGCACCGCCGTCTAACGCGCGTCGCGCCAGATCTTCGCTTGTCGTGTAGTCGCCCTGGTGGATGGTGCAGTTCGCTCGAATTGCCAAGAAATACCGCTGAAGCTCGGGCTCCGCCACCGCCGGTTCAAAAAGCGCGGCGCACTCGCGAAACATTGATCTCAACACGAAGAAGTAGAACAATGGCTCGACGCATTCGCGCACTCGGCCCCAATCTTCACGCTCGATTGCGCTCCGCCATGCCGCTCCGATGTTCGCGATCTCCCCTTGGAGTTCGTCCAACACCGCTCCCTGCTGCGTGCCGCGCGCCGCGGCGTAACGTTCCCTCATGAGAGTGAGGTAGTATTCACAATGGCGCCGAAAGGTCTGCTCGACGCCCGTAGCATCCCGAAGCTCCGGCAATCGCGCCAAGGCATAGTCATGAATCAAAGGATGCATGACGAACCGACGCCGATCCCTTCGTTCGAGCAGGCACTTGCGTTCAAGGACACTCAAGATTGCAGGGCCCGTTGCAGCGACGGTTTGCGCTGCGCGCGCGTCGAACCCGGAGCGAAACACCGAGAGGCTTGATAGCGCCTCGCGTTGTTCTCGCGTAAGGATCTCCCAAGACCCTTCAAACACCTTTCGCAAGTTTCGGGATTCGCTCTCCAATTCGGACAAGAAGTCTAGGCCTTCGCTCAGCCGCTCTAGAATTTCCGGGATGGAGTACAGATTTGACCATTGCGCCAGGAGGTGAAGCGCCAGCGGCGAGCCGCTCACCGTTTTGCAGATTTCGCGAAACGCCTCGAGTTCACCCTCGTGCAGGCGAAAACCGGGATCTACCGCACGCGCAGTTTGCGCAAAGAGAAGAACGGCCGGCGCCGAGTCTAACGCTTCCCGATCCACTCCGGGCAGCGGCAATCCGAACAGACGAAACACGGTTTCGCCGGGCAGCAATAGCGGTTCGCGACTCGTAGTAAGAACTCGAACGCGTGGGCATGCCGCGAGCACGCGCGCGAAAAAGCTCGCATCTCCCACCAAACGGTCAATCTGATCAAAGATGATAAGACAGTCCTTGCCGCGCAGATACTCAAGGATTTGTTCCTCTTGAGACGCACGGCGGTGAAGAGGAAAACGAAGCGCTGCGGCAAGCGCCACCACCGCCTCAGAGCTTGTCGACGCGTCGTCCAACGACACGAAGTAAACCACCTTGCGGCCCGAAAGGCCGGCCGCCACTTCGTAGGCTAATCGCGTCTTTCCGTTTCCACCCGGTCCAACAACGGTGAGCAAGCGCACGTCGGTCGACAGCTTCTCAATCACGTCCGCCAATTCTTGGTCGCGGCCATAAATTGGGTTGACCTGAACGAACGCTGTATGGCTGTCGCCAGCGAGGGCGCGAAGCGGTGGAAATTCCACCTGCTGGAATGTCGGATGCAGCAGGCCGAGCAATCGCAACGGCTCGTCTATGCCTTTGAACCGACATAGTCCCAGTTCGGTGAGCTGGCACCCAATGGGCGTTGGATACGCGCCAACCGCGACTGAAGAGAGAACGATCTGGCCACCCCAGGCACTCGCCATGATCCGCGCCGCACGGTTCACTTGAGCGCGATCAATATCGTCCGCAACCGGGACAGCGCTGCAATGAATGCCGACTCGAACGGTCAGGCCGCCGATTTCCCGCCAGTCCTGTGCCTGCAGAGACAATTGAATGTCGATTGCGCATTGCAGCGGATTGCCCGCAGGAAATACCGCGAAGACGCCATCTCCGGCATGATCTCGGATTGCACCACCGTTGCGTGCGACGATCTCGTCAATCAGCGCATCATGGCGCGCTAGGGCGGCCCGCATCTCGCCAGGCGTGCGTTCCCACTTCTCAGTGCTGCCGTCGATATCGGTGAAGAGATAGCCGACAAGCCGCTCTTCACCACTGTTTCCATCATACACGCAACGGTTGCCTACTTCTTGGTTCGCTCCGGCGGCGGTTTGCATGGATCGATGGCCGTGATTTGCTTGCAGATCACCAAGCCGTTCGAACCCGCCATACTGTATATCTCATCCAGATTGCCTGAGAACAACGCGGCTTGCTCGGACGGCGTCAGACCATACTTCTTCGCCACTCCCATAGAATCCAGCGCAAAGTCGCGCTGCAATTTGATGTCGGTGGCGAGAGCCGCCATCAGGTCATACAATTTCGACACTGCTCACTCCTCTATTGTAAGTTCATACGTCGCCGGCAACCAATCGGCGCGCGGCAGCCCAAATCCTTCCTGAAGCACAAGTTCAGCGGTGTTGATCGCCCCTTCAACCCAGCCCTGAAGCGTTGCATAGGCCTCGCCACACATGAAGACTGGCAGCTTTGAATTCGGACGGCGCATACGCTTCGAATCCTTCCAACTTTCGCGATAAGCCTTCCAAGCGTGCCAGGCCGCGCCGTAGGGTTCGTCACCCCAGTCAACAAAGTTTGCGCCCGCGGGGTTAGTGACGACGAATTCCGGGTGCATCAGGCCCAGCTGGCGGATCGCCGTTTGCACCATCGCTTCAGACGCAAAGGCGTCTGGACCCGCGGCGCTGCTCAAGTCAGGGAAGCGCGCCTCGCCATTGTCGACCGGCGGCCGTAGTCCTTTCCAGAACGATTCCGCTGCGTCGTCGGCGTAGGACGCCAGCAACAAGCCGGGCTCGCCCGCTTCGGCCTTGCCGTAATAGTAGATTTGTCGAATTGGGAGATCCGTGTAGGAGGCCGCGACATCCGCCTTCGGGAGGACGTTTTCTTTCGCGATGTCCTCTCTCCACCATGCCTGCTTGTAACCCAAGAACAATTTGCTCGCCGGCACGGAGATGACCGCGGCTAAATCTTCGTCCTTGAAGCTCTTCGGAAACACGCCTGAGAACTCGACACGCTCCAGCGCCCGGCGCGGCAACGCAAGTATGACTTGTTCCGCCTCGACGGGTTCTCGTCGCCCTTCGAAATGAACGAGCATCGATTGGCCGCGGGCCTCGATCCTACTCACCTCGTGCTCGGTTTGCCGTTTGACGTTCGGATTCTCCTCGGCTGCTTCCAACAGGCACTCCGGCAGTTGCTGATAGCCGCTGTTGAGTTGGTAATAGTATTGGCTTTGTGCGTCGTGCAGAAGACTCCAAATCGCGTCGAACGCGTTGGAATTGCGCAGCCCCGACGAACACCCAATCGCAATAAGCATGAGCTCGTAGGCCTCATTGCTCGATATCTCGTTGAGAAAATTCCAAAAGCCCCACTCGTGAAGCGGACGGCCCTTCCAAGGTTTGCGCAGGTATAGCGCCGTTTCTTGGCGCGGCTTCGGGTGGTAGGGCCAGAGCGCCTTTTTAAGCCCAGGAAACTGACAATTGATCTTGGATACAAGCAATTCGGTAGGATCGAGACACGTCTCATCGGACCGCAAGTCGTAGGGGATCGTTTTTGTTGGATCGCTGAAATCAGCATTCACCAGTCGCTTGCCGCGCAAATAGTGATAGCGCGGCTTCCAGTCGACCCAGCGCTTACCCAACCGTGACGCCCACTTCTGATCTTTCGCAAGCTCGCCGATAAGACCCCAGACGTTCTTCTGCTCATTCGTGAAAAACATCCCGCCGAATTCGATGGGATACTCGGGCATACCTTCTACTTCGGCGGAAAAGAGACGCCCGCCGATCCTCTTGCCCATCTCAAAGACATGAACTGTTTGGTCCGGACGAACCCGCGCCAATCGATACGCGCAATAGCAGCCGGACACACCGCCACCGACAATCGCAACATTTATCAAGAGCAGACCCCAGGCCCGACCACCTCAATCATAGCTCATTCGCTTGCGCCAGTCGCGCGCAAATGCGGGATGGAAGCTTACGGCTTCGCTTTAAACCTGCTCCAGCGGTTTACCGCTCGTGGAGATGCCGAATATCGAGACCAAGAATGCTTGCGCGATGAGGAGGAAGGCGACGAGGGCGACGACCCCGCTTTGGCCCCACGTCGAGAATATGGGAACAACCAGAAGCGGCATAGCGATCGCCGCGGCGCGTCCGAACGCCGAAGCGAATCCTATGGCCCGCAAACGCGAAGCGGTCGGAAATAATTCGGGGACGTATGTGAAGAGCGCCAAGGTCCCGAACACATAGATTGAAAGCACAACCGCAAAGCCCGCAGCCAATATCTGCCCGTCCGTCGTCGCGTTGGCGTACGCCACGCCACACCCTACCGCGATCAGAGCGCTCAGAACGGCCGCCCATTTTCGCTCGACGTGGTCGCCAATCAGCAACGCAATCAACGCACCAAATGGCGCTCCCGACACCATCACCGCCGAAAAAAGTGTCGATGACGCGATATCGTGTCCTTCCTTCACAAAAAAAGTCGGCAACCACGATACAAAGCCGTATACCGCGCCCATCGCGGCGACGTTGATAGCTATCGCCGCAATAAGCCTCGGCCAAATCGGCCTCGCATCCATCGCGACCGCACCTTGAGCTACCGGTGCAATCGCCAGCGGCGGCAACGCATGGCGCGTTGACGCCTCGACACGTGCGAGGACGGCCTCGGCTTCTTCGTGCCGGCCCCGCACCGCGAGCCAGCGCGGCGATTCTGGAAGGTTCAATCTCAAGAGGAAGATCGCAACGCCCGCAAACGCTGGGATCGCCAACATCCACCTCCAACCGTCTGGGGAGGGAAGCACGAAATAGCCGACCCCTAGTGTCACGGGCAGGGCCGCGCTTGCGAGAAGTCCGCACCATGCGAGCCATCGACCTCTCGTTCGTGACGGCATGAACTCGGTGAGCATTCCGTAGGCCAGCACGGTCTCGCCACCGAGCCCAAGCGCGGCGATGAACCGCCAAATCAACAAATGCTCAAAACTCGGCGACGTAGCCATGCCGATGGCGGCCGCGATCAATATCAGAATGCTGGCGCGCATGACCGGCGCCCTGCCGAAGCGGTCCGCCAGGAAGCCGGTCAGCACGCCCCCAATCCCAAGTGCGATCGAGGTGATCATCGAAAGGCGAGCGACATCACCCAACGTCGCCAAACCCTCCCGCACGAGCGCGGCGGCGACTCCGGCGGTCAGGAAAATGTCAAAGCCGTCCACCAGCAAGCCGGCGGAGATAATCAGCGCCAATACGTGGTGAAACGATGTGATCGGCATGCGGTCGAGACGCGCGCCAAAGCTATGGGCGTCTGCATCGCTCACACTGCCCTCACCGTTTGACATGCCTCAGCTCCTACAGACGATCAATCGCCCAATCCCCGCATAATCGAAAGACAGTAGCGCGATACGGCAGGAACTGCTGGGTACGGAGTCGTAGGTGCACTCACTGCGGCTCGGCAAGCGACCGCTTGGCCACGCATCCCGCTGATCGCAGGTCGTCGCACACTCACCGCGTCAAGCTTCCCGTCGCGCCGTCGCCGAGCGAAACGGCGTTGTCCGGCTGAGACGAACAGCTGCCTCCACTTGGCTCGACACGCCTAGGCGCGCGAACATCCGCTTTGTCTGAGTGCGCACGGTTTCTCGCGAGACACCGCGGCGTGTGGCGACTTCGCTAATCCGGCGACCCGACAGCAATGCCTCGGCGATAATAAGTTCGCAGTCGGTAAGTTCGAACATCGCCCGCCAGATTTCACCGTTCGCAGTCGGCGCCAGGTCGGGGTCCACGACCATCAGCAAGCAAAGACCGGGGATGTTGCTCTGCCGGCCGGCGGTGCTCGCACGCAAGACGTAGGGCTCCATGCCGCCCGCGCGACGCACCTTCACCGTGGCTTCGTCTAGATGTTCAGTAAGCACGCTCGTGACCGCCGTAGCCAGGGCCTCTTGATCAGCGCGATTACGACAAACAAGTTTTCCGGCTGGGCTGCTAAGGCCATCCTGGCGGCTGAGGAGCCCACGCCATGTTTCATTATGCGCGACGACCTTCAGTTCCGCATTAACGATGACAACTCCGGCGCACAGCTGGTCGCATGCACGGGTCATGAGCGACAATGACGTCCGCGTGGCGTCAAGACTGACTCTTATGGTCAACCCGCCCGCAGCCGACGCAGCCATCGCCTGCAAGGATTGGTGAGCAATCGGCTCGTCGGAGAGCGCGAACAATGTCACACGCTGCTGCGGCGCCCCGCGATGGGCTCCAGCCCAGGTGAGCCAGCCTAACCCTGGCTCGTGTTGCTCTCCCGTATCCCCGCAAACGCCAGCAAGCTTGCGACAGAGCTGAACGAAATCCGATGGCGACGAGGCTGACGATTCAAACGCCAACCCATCCCCTGGGAGCGACCAAGCCAACAACGTCGCACGCGCGTTCAAGAATCGCGCGGTCGTTTCGAGCGGCTCGCGCCAGTTTGCCGCGTCTATTGCCGATTGCAGCCAAGTCTCGGTTGGCGAGATGAGTTCGTGTTGCATGAGACCCTCCTGCAATTGTCTCAGCAAATGCGTCGTCGTTCCGCCATGTGAAATATCGCACTGGGACGCTCGGTTTCAGGTGGCGCTGCGGGAAAAAACGGACAAAACTGGCGGTGCTGGTGGAGCTGCCCATGGAAGACGCTCGCGCTAAACTACGCAAAGTGCATATCCTCGATGGCTTGAGCGACGCTGACCTCGATAGTTTGGCGGCGAAGCTGATTTGGCGCCGGGTGGCGCCGCGCGAAGAGGTGGTCTCGCACCTCGATGCCGGCAGCCACATGTATTTTACTATTGAGGGCATGTTCAGCGCCAAGCTGGAATCCGCCGTGGGGCGCAAGGTAGCGATCCGGCAGTTGGCGGCCGGCAGCCACTTCGGCGAGATCGCGGCGTTGAGCGACACGCCTCGATCTCTCACCATCACGGCAGAGACAGATGGATTGTTGGCCGAGTGCCCTGCTCACGCGCTGACCGAACTCATGCGTTCCAACGGCGCCTTCGCCACAACCGTCGCGACACACCTGGCGCTCACCGTCATTTCGCTTACCGACCGCGTTTTTGAGTTGGCCGCCCTGGAAGTGCGTTTCCGCATCTACGCAGAATTGTTGCGGCTCGCAGCGCAAGGCGAACAAACAGTTGAGGGCATCTTCGTAAAAAATGCCCCCACCCATGATGTGATCGCCGCTACGACTGGCACACAACGTGAAGCAGTCACTCGGGAAATGCGGTTCTTGGCCGGCGCTGGCGTCCTTCGCCAGAACAAGCGTGAGCTTCTGATCTTGGACAGCGAACGCTTGCGCGACCAACTTCACACCCGTGCTGGCGCCACAACTTCAGAGGCCATCGATTGGCGTGTTTAATCGTGGACCTCACCCAAAAGTGGGAAGCGCCGAAGCTAAGCCAGTGACAGATTGAATTGGGGCTGCGGGAAGTGCGGCGGCGCGACGTGGTGGCGTCGCCGCACAATAAACCGCCAGCGTCCTCCCCCGGACGCACCTCCCATCCCGCAGCTCCACTTCATCCCAACAGCGCCGCGCCGTGCACGTGTGAAATCACACGCCTGAGGATAACCCTAACGGGTCATGCATTCGCGGGCGTCAAGTGGCATCTTCATTCGGCAACGCAAATGACGCCACAGAGGAGAGTGGAAATGACGCCCCGTTCTCAATCTTGCTGTTCACGGCTTTCGAAACTGCTGCTGGGCGTAGCGCCTGCCCTCTTGTTGGCGGCGGCCATGCCTGCCGAAGCGCGTGGCGTCGGCGGTGATTTCCGCACCTGCCAGCGCCAAGACGCTCGTCACCTACAACGCGCCATCGCTGCGTGCGGCGCCGTCATCGAGAATGACCGCGCGACCGTGGCCCAAGTTCAGGGCGCGCTGATCGCACGCGCCAACATGCTGATCGGCCGCAACGACCTGACCGCTGCAGCAGCCGATCTCGAACAAGCGCAGCGCATGGGCGCCGACGATTCGGCCACCTTGGTCGCGCTCGGCCGCGTCCGTGCGCGTCTCAACGATCCCGATGGCGCGCTCGACGCCTTCCACGAAGCCTCCGCCAACGCGGCCGGCGCCCAGGACACGGTTGCCAATTTCGAAGCCCAAATGGCGACCGGCGCCATCCAGCTTGAGCGGCGCCAATGGACACAAGCCATCGCGACCTATACTCGCGCATTCGAGATCACTTCCAACGATGTCCGCAAGTCGCGCGCGCTCGTCGGGCTCGGCCACGCTTATCTCGGCGCCGGCGATACGCGCCAAGCGATCGACAACTACGAAGACGCGGTTCGGCTCAACGCTGACTCTATCGACGCGTTGCTGGCGTTGGGCGATGTGCAGAGTTCGCTCGTCACCACCAACCGCCACGCATTCGAATACGCCGACGCCTACTATACCGACGCACTCGCAAAAATCGGCCCGGAATCCACGGGCGTCGCCCCCCGCCGCCTGCTGGCGCGCGCCTATGCGGGTCGCGGCGACCTCTACATTCAGCGCTACCTGCGCGCGCGCGCAGGTGACACGCGTCGCGACCAAGACCTCGAGACAGCCAACTACGACTTCCAGCACGCTGTCGAGGCAGACGTCCAGAACGTCGATGGATTGGTCGGCCGCGCCAAAGTTTATGAACAGGCCCCCGCGACACGCATGCGTGCCGTAGCCGATCTCGATCGCGCCATCCGCATCGCGCCGGAGAACGGCGAAATCTACCGCGCCCGCGGCGATCTCTATGCACTCATCGGCGATCAAGAACGCGCCATGCGCGACTATGACGAGGCACTGCAGCGCGGCGGCGTCCAATCGTATCGCGCCTACTTCCAGCGCGGCATGATCTATATAGGCGTCAACGATTTCGTCCGCGCCGATCAAAGCTTTGCGCAAGCGGCGGCGCTCGCCCGCCACGGCCCCTTGCCCCCGGACCTCGATCCGGACACAGCACTGGCGGAAGCGCTCTTCATGCGCAGCCGCGCGCAATGGAACCTCATCGACAGTCCCGGTCTCCTCGCCCAGGACGTTGCGCTGAATGCCCGCAACCTTGCAGACGAAGCGGCCGCGCATCGCCCCCACCAGGCTCGCTACGAAGCCGGCCGCTGCCTCACGCGTCTTGTCGCCGGCGGCGACTGGGGTGTCGCTGAAGTCGCGTGCCGCGAGGCCATCCGGCTTGCGCGGGAAACCAACGACGCCAATCAGCTGAGCGACGCCTACGGCGCCATGGGCATGCTGCAGCTACGCTGGGCCCTGGCCGGCGCGCCCAACGGCGCCATCGAAGCGACGCACCTGCAGTACGCCGTCGACGCCTTTGATGACGCTGCCGCTCAAAACGCATCAGGCGCCGCCTTGTATCGCTATGGCCAAGCGGTCGCTCTCCAGTGTCTTGGCCGTCAGATCGAAGGCGGTCGGCTCATGCAACAAGCGCTCCAAGCCGACCGCTCTGTCGAAGCGCGCTTTCTCGCGCACCGCATCCGTCATTGCCAAGCCTAAGTGGAGGACGTCATGGCAAAGCCATTTCAACACGCCTTCCCAGCTCAGGAAAAGAACTGGATCTTCGTCGCCGTTCCGGTTCTGGACGTGGATGTTTCGATTATCGCCGCCCCTGGTCACGTCGACCTGGTCCGCGGCGCCAAGCGAGATGACGCCATTCGCGTCATCGTCGAGCGCTGCGGCTCGATGTTTGCCGAAGAAATCGGCGGGCGCGTCGAACACGTACGCCACAACGATTTCAATCATCACGGCATGGCCGTTCACATGGTCATCACCGCGCGTGAATCGGAAGAGCTCGACGACATTGTCGAACGCGATCTCGGCGCGCTGGAGCGCGCAGTGGAAGCCAACCTTCAATCTCTCTTTGGATGGGAGCAAGCAGCCGTGTCAGTCAAAATCGATCCCAACCCCGCCCAAGAAGTCCGTCGCGGACGCCGCGCCCACCCACGCTCCGGCAGCGCCGATGACATCAACGTCTGGCAACCCGGCGGCGGCAGCAACGCGATTGCGCCCGTGATCGTCACTGTGCCCGCGCCTGGCCTACCCACGATCGGCCTTCCAGGCGAGCCACTGCTGCCCTATCCGCCGGTGAAGCAGAACTCAGCCGCGGTCGCAGGCTTGCTCGGCGCGCTCGCGGCCATTGGCGTCGCCATCATGATCGGGCTCATTGTCGGTCCGCTCACCGATAGAATTGGCGGTCTCTATGAGGATCGTGAAGTCGTGGCCCAAGACCATGCGAGCGAAATCCGCCTGCGGGATCAGCAGATCCGTTCGCTCCGCGGCGAGAACGGCCGCTTGCACGAAACCGTCCAGCGACTCGCCTCCCGCCGTGGCCAGCCATCCATGCGGTCCGATCAACCGACGCGCACCTTGCCCGATACCGGCACACTCAGTTCGCTCTCCACGCCGCCTGCGCCAACGCCGGCGACAGGCACTGGCACGCCCTAACTGCCCCGAAAAATCCCTTCCCCTGCCGCGGGCTGCCCCAACAGCCCGCGGCTTCTTTTTGGGAGCCACTTGCATCTGCTGGTCGCCCTGGCGGGACGGCCAGCTCCCGACGCAAAGCCTTTGAAACTACGTATCTAAATGGCTCCACGCGGGTGATCGCGGGTTTCACGAACAGGGAATGACAGGGACGCCTTATCAGGGAAACTGGCGGCGATATCACCCGACAAACCCTCGGCTTCGGCGACTTATTTGATCCCTAACACGGCGCCTCGCCGTAACCTCGGCGAACCCCGTCGCCAACGCTCTGACTGTACGAGCGACGATCCTGCTCGGGGCCCGGCAGACCCGGCGCCGCGAGACGCCCGGTGAGTAGCGAAAGGCCCCACATCCGAGCCGCCGCTAGCACGCGCCAGCAGCTTGAACCGCTGGCGCATTACTCTGGCCATACCCCGAAATATCGCCCCGAATGCTTTGACCCGATCGTCACAACACGACCCTCGCGCGAAAAGATTATCGCCCCGCGCAATCTTAGCTAATTCAAACCACCCTGACTCGTCGCGGTCGATTTTTTCTCTATGAACGCGCTGTAGCTCGCGTCCACGCGCGGGTCATTTCAGAACTTATGCGTCGCGGCAAACGTCCCGCCGGTAAGAACGACCGGCGCACGCTCATACCCCCTCGCGCGTGCAACCCTCGCGAACCAGATTGGCGTCACCCGCGAGGCAGTCAGCTGCCATTTACGATGCCTCGCCGACGAGGGCCTTATCGAATTGCCCGCCACCGCATCACAATCGTCAGCATGCGCGCGCTTCGCGCGATCGACACTCGCGTTCTCGGGCGCCGTTTGCGCTCGCCCATCGGACGAATGACGAACCCGCCGCACCGCGAGTGTGCGCAAAATCACATTGGCGGTTGAAGGCGCCGTCTCGTGTGTGCCCTCCGGAACGCACCCTACCCTCAATTGGCGCACTCATGCCCGCCAGCGCCCTGTTAGTGCACAACAATCTTGTCGCCGACGCTCGATAATATTAGCGTCCGGACCGGGTTAGGGGACCAATAACGGTGGCGCACCACACACGGATCGCTAATGAACTGCCATGCGCCCCTGCCGCGGGCGGCGGCGCAGCGCGACTTGGCCTAACGCAAAAAGGCTGCGTATGACTGCAATCGCCGCCATTGCCTCACTCGATGGCGCTGCTGCGCAGCGCGCGTGTGCTCTGCTGGCTCCCACGGAGCATGAACGCGCGCGTCTGCTTTGCTTCCAAGACCACGCCCTGCACGACTGGCGCGCGCCGTCCGCTGACGCGCTTGCGGCGCAGCTTGATCAAACGCCAATCCGCGCCTGCGCGGCGCTGGTTTCGAGTCTGCCGGCCGCACACAACTTTGGCGTGCCGCGCAACGCCTCGCCCCCGCGCCACGCCGCCGCCGCCGCCTGCGGCGCCATCGCGAACCTGCGGCCACTACGTAAACACATGATCGCAAGCGGCTGGCTTGACCATGACGTCGATGAGAGCGCTGTGGTTGCGGCGCTGGTTGATTTCTATCTTCGAAAGGCGAAGCAACCGCTCGACGCTGTGCGTGCCGCGCTTCGCAAACTGCAGGGCGCGTTCACCATCGCTGTCATCGTTCCAGAATCCCCAGTGAGCCTCTTTATCGCCAGCAAACATCCGGGCGTAGCAGTCGGTTTCGTTGACGGCGCAGCGTGCGCCCTCAGCGATGCCCGCCTTCGTCCGCATGGCGCCGAACTTACGCCGTTGCAGGCTGACGATGTCGCCATTTTGACGCCGCGACAGATCGTGCTGACCGATCTTGACGGCATGCAGATCGTAAAGCACCCGCGAAGCGCGCCTCTCCTTGAGCTGTCGCATTCAGCGGGCCACGCCAACGCGGACGCGCGCGCCTAGAGCGCCGCCGCTTCATCAAGAGCTTCGGCGAGTGAACGCGTTTCACCCGCCGTGCGGTAGCATGGAAAAAAGCGTCCTCAATATCTCGACGCAGCGTTCGGTTGACGCAGGCTTGCGCGATAGTCGGCGTTATCGGGCGCGCGCGATAATCATCGAGCAGCGGCCCGACGCCCCACGCGCGCCCGAAACAACGCGCCCTGCACCCATACAGAGCGCCCCTTCAAACAACGCTCACTTCAACGCGCGCCGGACATTCATGAGTGACCACGATGGCTGACACCGAGACACACGCTCGCGAAACCTTCCTGACCCGCATCGCGAGCAAAGACATCGTCGTCGGCATTATCGGCATGGGCTACGTCGGTTTGCCGCTCGCCGTCGCCTTCGGCGGCGCCGGTATCAAGGTGCTGGGCTTCGACCTCGACGCCGAGAAAGCCCAGAAGCTCAATGCCGGCGAGAGCTACATCAAACACATCACCAGCGAGCGGGTGACGGCGCTCCGACAACAGCAGCTGCTTGAAGCTACCGCCGACATGTCGCGGCTCAGCGAGCCCGACGCGCTGCTCATCTGCGTGCCCACGCCGCTTACGAAACACCACGAGCCGGATCTGAGCTACGTCGTCGATACAACCGAAAAGATCGCCCGCTACCTGCGGCGCGGCCAGATCGTCATTCTGGAATCTACCACCTACCCAGGCACCACCAGAGAAGTGATGCAGCCAATCCTGGAGCGCGGCGGACTGAAGGCCGGCAAAGATTTCTTCCTCGCGTACTCGCCGGAGCGCGAAGACCCGGGCAACCTCGATTTCTCGACGTCGCGCATTCCAAAAGTGGTGGGCGCCGACGATCCACAATCACGCGACATCGCCAACGCCCTCTACGGCGCGTTCGTGCCGAAGACCGTGCCAGTGTCGTCGGCGGCGACTGCCGAAGCCGTCAAGCTCACCGAGAACATCTTTCGCGCCGTCAACATCGCGCTCGTGAATGAACTTAAGGTCGTCTACGGCGCCATGGGTATCGACATTTGGGAAGTGATCGAAGCCGCGAAGACGAAGCCGTTCGGCTATATGCCGTTCTACCCGGGACCGGGGCTCGGCGGCCACTGTATCCCGATCGACCCATTCTATCTCACTTGGAAGGCGCGAGAGTATAACCAGCACACGCGCTTCATCGAACTCGCGGGGCAAATCAACGAAGCGATGCCAGAGCACGTTGTACGTGTCCTTGCCGAGGCACTCGACCGACAACAAGGCCGCGGTCTAAACGGCGCGCGGATCCTCGTGTTGGGCGTGGCCTACAAGAAGAACATCGACGATATTCGCGAAAGTCCGGCGCTGCGCTTGATGGAACTAATCGAAACGCGTGGCGCCGCGGTTGACTATTACGATCCATTTGTGCGCCAAATCAATGAGACGCGCGATCATCCGACTCTCAACAATCGGAAACGCATTCCATGGCACATTGAAGAATTGAGTGGCTATGATGCCGTGCTGATCGCGACGGATCACGACGACATCGACTATGTGGAGGTCGCAAACAATTCACGGCTCGTCATTGACACTCGCAACTCATGCGCGCGCGCAGATGCGCCCATGAGGAATGTCATTCGAGGCTGAACTAGCAATCGCAACAACCTCGTTCATGAAAATTCTTGTCACCGGCGGATGTGGGTATATCGGCTCCCACGTAGTGTGGGCCCTCGTGGAGGCCGGTTACGATGTCATCATATTGGATGACCTCTCGACAGGACACCGCTCGTTGGTGCCGGAGAAGGCTCGCATTGTTGTCGGCGATGTCGGTGAGTCGCACTTGCTGGACCAGTTATTCACCAAAGACAATGTTGAAGCGGTCATCCATTTAGCCGGCAAGATTCTCCCTCAGGAATCGATCGCCAATCCGCTGTTATACTACCGCGAGAACCTGTGTAAGAGCGTTGCTTTGATCAGCAGCATGCTGAGGCACAACGTTCATCGAATTATCTTCTCTTCGACCGCCGCCGTGTATGGCTCGTCTCAAGAAGCTCTCGTCACTGAGGCCAGTCCAACAAAACCAATATCCCCTTATGGACAGTCAAAGCTCAGCGTCGAACTCGTCCTCGCCTCTGCCAGCGTTGCGCATAACTTACAGGCCACTGTTCTGCGCTACTTCAATGTGGCAGGTGCAGACCCAAGCCGCCGTTCGGGCCCCCTTGGTGCAAATCCCGGGCACCTCATACGCGCCGCAATCGATGTCGCCATGTCTCGTCAGGCGACGTTACGCATATTTGGCAATGACTACCCAACCGCCGATGGCACTTGCGTCAGAGACTTCATTCACGTCTCGGACCTTGCTAGCGCACACGTCGCTGCCCTTGCCGCATTAATAGGGCAAGAGGGGTACAAGGTACTGAATTGCGGCTACGGGCGAGGTGCGTCGGTATTGGAGGTAGTCGACGCGGTGAGCACCGTTATAGGGCGTCGGATTCCGACGGAAGACGCACCTCGGAGGCCTGGGGATCCGCCAGCGCTGATTGCCGACGCAAGCGAACTGCGACGAGTGACTGCCTGGCGCCCCAGCCACGATTCATTGGAAGAAATCATTCGAAGCGCGCTATCCTGGGAGGTGCATTCGGCAGGGATTGGGGTGCAACTCCAAAACCTCGAATGCTGAAGTCGCGCCTCTTCGCGATACGCCCATAGTTGCATCCAGTGCGCGAACCGATGGCCGGAGCAAACTTCTCGCGACTCGTTTTCACCGCTCTCGCAGGACTTTTGTCGCGCGCGAGCGGACTCCTGACATTCATCATACTAACACCCCTATTCTTTGCGGGCCTCGGCGAGCGGTCATTTGGCATTTTCCAGTTTGCTCAGCGCCTTTCCGCGTTTGGTGGGGTCAGCAATTTAGGAGCGACGAGTTATCTCAAAATTAGGCTGAACTCATTCTACGACAACGAGTCGCCGGAGCCGATGCGTCAGGCCGTGGGCGAGTGCATAGTGCAATGGTTCCTGCTCAGCCCGCTTCTACTGGCTTGGTGTGTTGCAGCCGTCGCGCTCATCGGAGGTCGAAATAACCTAACCCCCTCAGAGACTGTTGGAGCAATCGCACTTATCGCGATTACACCGCTCGCTCAGCTGTTGACGATACCGCAGGTGGCTCTCTTTTCAGCGGGCCTGGGATATCGTGGTACGTTCGTCACCACCTCAATTACATTTTGCGGCTACGGCATCGCCGCCATCGTTGCCAAAGTTGGGGGCGACATCGTCGGGATCGCGATTGTTCTACTAGCGACTACGGTCGTCACTGGTCTCTACCTTAATAGCGTTGCCTCAAGATTACTGGGGTGGTGGAGCATTCGCGTGGCCAGCGTCAGAAGCGCGATTCGCTCGATGAGCGGCAGCATCGCCTCGTCGCTAGTATCCCTCACCTACCTCGGCCTCCAGCAACTAGAGGCGCTTGCATTCGGAATGTTCCTAGGACCCGTCATCCTTGGTCGGTTGATCATTACATGTGCGCTTGTTCAGGCAATCGAGATCGCCGCGCGACTTTTCATGAATGCCGCCACTCCGATGCTCGCGCAGCAGATAGCCGCGCATGATCATGATCGATTGTCGTCGATGCGTCGCGAGGGCTACGCTCACGCTTGTCTCATCTACGCATTGGCGTCTCCTGGTGTGGTGATGCTCGGACCAATGTTGATCCAGTCATGGATCCCAACGGCATCGCAGTTGAATCCCTCAGTTGTCACAGCAGTTCTAATTCTCTCTTATTTTAGGGTACTGTCGCAATTCGATGGCCTGGTCCTGGACCAAGCGCGACACTTCTACCGCAAGGTGCTTTCAGCGCTCGCTGTCGTAGCGATTCCGACAACCTGCCTCCTGACACTGCTAAACCCGGCAGATGAGGCTCAATGGTATTGGGGTTTGCCGCTCTTCGCAGCGGCTTATCACTTCTCGGTATCCCGTGAGGCGTTGCTCAGGTTCCCGGGCCGCGCTCCTCAACTTTTCCCGACGTATTTTCCAGTTAGCGTGCCCTTGGTCGCCTTGGTTGCGAAAACGAATTCGAGTGAGGATCCTGTCGTAGCCGTCGGGCTAGCGTTGGCAATGACACTAGTGGTTGGTTTGATCCTTTCTCTCGACGGCGACGTGAGACGCTCGGTTCAATTGACCTACGCTAGGCTCTCTCGGAGTATCCGCACGCTGAGCGAAGCTCAACGGTCATGAGAGTTGTTTTCCTCGCCCCGCGGTACCACACGAACCTGATGGGCTGGTGCAAGGGCTTAGCGGCTGCAGGCGCTGACATTACTCTACTTGTTGTCGGCAAAGGACGAACAGAGAACCACACCTACGGACGCGTCCTCACGCTGCCCCTCCTAAAGCATCAACCATTGGTCAAGCCCTCGGGCGATTTTGCACTCTTCGCAAACCGATGCCTCCCGGACATTCAGGCTTACTATCGCATCCTCACGAGCTTGCGGCCCGACGTAGTCGTCGCACGCGGACTAACGCCGATCTATATAATGATCGCTTTACCATTTATTCTATTGCGTTCCAGACTCGTGTTGTACACCCAAGGACCCATCGCGCGACCAAGGCCCTCACGACTTCGCCCATTCATCAACAGCGGACTTCTTTTCATTTGCTCAGGGCGCTGGTTCAGTCCGGTTTGGCGCAGGGACGATGGGACCGCGGAGGTATGGACTGACTCACGAATATCACACGTACCCTTTGCAATTCCAGAAACCATCACTGCGAAAGATCGTACCTGGAATGCCTCCTCCCCGCGACTGCTTGCGATCGGCAAATTCGAGCCGCGAAAGAACCACGAGGTTGCGATTCGGTGTCTCGCGGAACTTCCGCCCTGCGTAACTCTCACGATTGCTGGAGAATTGGCGACCGAAACTCACTCACGCGAATACACTAGGCTACAGCGTCTCGCGAGAGAGCTGGGCGTGACGGATCGAGTAACGTTTCGGACCAACACAGCACATGATTCAATGTCCCATGAATTCCTCACGCACGATCTCTTCTTGTCGCCTGCGAGTGATGAACCAGCATCCATATCGCAATTGGAGGCGATGGCGCACGGGTTGCCGATCATTATCAAGCGCGATAACGGCACTGCGTCCTACGTTCAGGATGGTGTGAACGGGTATGTGGGCGACGGATCTATCGCACACTTGACCGAGAAGATTTCACTGTTGCTCGGAAAGCCCGCGTTGTTCGAGCAGTTTGGCCGTGCAAGCGTTGAACTAGCATCGCGAAGACACGCTCCTGCGACGACTGCCGCCGCGCTCTTGGAGATTTTTTCCCGGTGACCGTCATCGCGGGTGTCGTCCTCGCAATAGTTGCTCTGTATGCGGTTTCAGACCGGAACAGCGTCGGCCACCGACTGGAGCTTTTCCTCGCTATTCTGCTGGTCGCCGGTCAATTTTTGTTGGTGGAACAGTCCGTTGCGAATTTCCCAATCCGCGTAGGCATCTTTGTCGCTGCTTCCGCCTATCTCGCTCACGCGTATCTCGCAGGGCGCCCTTCTATTCTTCGATCTCCCGACGGCGCTGCTATAGCCTGGAGCTGGCTTCTCTTCTCGGTTGTCGTGTTGATGTGTCTCGCGGCCAACGGCTCACTACGGGAAATCGCTGATTATCAGGATTTTGTCAGCCGCTTTGGCTATTCGTTCGTGTCGTTCGCCGTTATCGGTTCCGCTGCACGACGAAGTCCAACGACTCTGTTTGTTTGTCTCTTCAGCCTAGCGCTCGCCAATTTCGCTTTCGTTGTCTCCCAGGCAGCCGGTATACGCTGGGCTGACGTGATCCAGAGTCAGCTGTTCCCGGCCACGCAGGTCCGTGAAGAATTGATGATCTCAGAAGGACTAAACTCGTCCTTCGGTTATCTGCCCGGCCTCAGTAGCTACTCGATCGTTACTGGCTACGTATTCTCGGTATTCGGCATACTAGGATTTGGATTAGCAACACTCGCTAGATCGCCGGTAACACGACTTGCCGGATCGATGTCTGCGATTTTGATCATTCTCGTGGGCGGCGCCCTTATTTACTCTAGATCGACCCTGCTCGTGGGCGCAGTGATCGGCGGCGCACTACTGTGGCGCAACCATCGCAGTGCAGTTCGGATAGTTTATTTGGCTTTGCTTGCGATTGTTTTCGCCACTCAACTCGCGCCTCTGCAGCAAGCTGCCACGGACGCGTCAAACTGGATGCCCGGAATAAGCCGTATAGCCAATTTCGATGATCCCCGACGCGCGCAGCTAATCGAAACTGCCTTTCGGCTCTTCGGTGACCACCCGGTGTTCGGAACCAACGAATACGACAGAGAGATGGCTGGCGTTGGAATCGGCGCGCATAATGTCTTTCTCAATGCTCTTGTAACCACCGGCATCGTTGGTCTGAGCGCGATGTCATGGTTCTTATGGACGTCACTACGGTCGGGTGTCCGCGCAATTGCGCGGGTCCGGCCGGAACAAAGAGGCTTAGCTGTGGCAGCATTTGCTGCAATGCTTGCCTATCTCGTCAAATCACTCGTTCACAATGAGAGCCTGATCACGAGTGGAATCATGTATATGATGGTGTGCGGAGTGCTTTTCGGATTGGGAAATGCGCCTCACGCGGCATCTCGTCGACCCGCTTGAAACAAACCGCCAAGCAGTGCATGCGTCGCGGGATAGAAGGTCGCGGAAAGTTTCCTAGACCTGCTCATTCACTGGCGGTTCAACTGCTACCTCCCGGGCGCTCTGCGCATCGGCCGAGTTTCTCGGCTTAGCTGCGTGGTCCAGGAAATGCGATGAACAAGGATGCTGTGATTGGTTGCCGGACTATCGCTGGCATCGGTGTTGTGATCGGCGGCGATGGTGTGAACTCGGCCATGCCACTGCTGGCTATGACGTGAAGAGCGGAACGGGCCAAACTCATCGACGCGGTGTTGGGACGGCGCAACGGCGCGAACGCGGCAGCAACATCCAGCATCCCTTGGTGCGACCATGGTTGGCGTTGCGGCGAGATTGAAGCAAAGTGAACTCGAAAAGCATAATTCTCTTCATTGATCGATTCGGCTCGGGCGGCGCACAGACTCAAATGAGCCTCTTGTGTCAGGGTCTAGTCCAACGGGGATATGAGGTCGCGCTGGTCACCTACTATCCGAGTGATCTCTCGAGACATTCAGAATACATCAGTGGAGCAAGACTCGTTGAATTGAGGAAGCGCGGCAGATGGGACCCGTCGGTTGCAATCCGGCTCGCGCAAATAATAACTCAATTGAATCCGATCGCCCTCATTTCCTTCTTGGCTACTCCGAACTTCTATGCAGCCATTGCCTCAACGATTAGCCAATTTCGAGGGACGCTTGTTCTTGGGGAAAGGACTTCCTTCCCGAAAGGCGCGCCTACGAGACTGCAATCCCTGCAGCGACTGGCGCTGCGGCGCGCTACTTGGATTGTCACCAATAGCTACGCTCAGCAAACAGCGATCAGAAATCACTTTCCTGCCGTTGATGGGAAACTGCGAACTGTCTGGAACTGTGTGGATCTCGCGCGATTCCGTTTCATCCTTCGACCGAAATCTCCATCCACAACCACATTACTCTCAGTCGGGCGAATAGTACCCGACAAGAACGTGCACGGCCTAATTGCGGCGATAGATTTTCTGCGAACTCAACAACAACACGTTCATGTAGTCTGGGCGGGCAAAGTCTACGACCACGAATATTTTCGCCGGTGTCAGGAGAGCCTTAAGTCACTCTCGCTCCAGGAGCGTTGGACTTGGCTGCCGGAAACATCTCAGATTGAAGAAGCGTACACCACTGCGCAATTCTTCGTTCATCCATCCTTCCACGAGGGACTTCCCAATGTCGTAACCGAGGCACTTGCATCTGGCTTGCCATGCGCCATCTCAAACGTGGGTGACGCGGCTCGTCTCATGCAGCAGGGCCAAAATGGTAGGGTTTTTGAGCCAAGCGAGCCCACGGATATCGCGCATGCCATTAGCTCGCTTTTGCAACTTGAAGCGAAAGATTACGCAGCAATTCAACGATCCGCGCGTCTCTTCTCCGAGACACATCTGAATCCGGACACCATGGTGTCCGCTTATGAAGAACTATTCGCGGTGCGATGACCAATCCGCTTCCCAGGATAACGCTGATTGGAACACTTCCCGATCCCAAGGGAGGCGTGAGCATACATGTAGAACGCCTCTTCGGTGCCTTGTCGCGGGCTGGGTACCCCGCTCGAGTTGTTGACGAAGGCAAAATCCGGAAGCCCGGGGTTCCAAACTTACGCCACGGAGCATGGGTTCACTATGTCCGCTGCCTGCTATGGGCCGATGTAGTCCACATTCATACCGGTTCGCCCTTGGGAGCGATATTCCATCTTGTCGCCGCCCGCCTGCTCGGTTGCTACACCATCCTAACCATTCACTCGGCAAGAAGCACAGGCGTACGACGCTTGTTTCAGCGAATGGCTACGATCATCCCTCACCATCTTGTCTATGTGAGCGAGGAGATCGCGGAAACATTTGATCGAACAGGATCAATAATCCCGGCGTTTCTTCGGCCACTAATAGACGCTCAATCTCTGCCACCGTCCATCGAAAGTCTTGTTGCACTCGCGAGGAACTCCAACAAAAGGCTCGTTGTCAGCAACGCCTCCAGACCAGCGACGCACGACGGTCGGGATCTTTATGGACTGGACCTAGTGTTTGAGGCGTTTCGACACCCAGACGTGCAGAAACGCTTCATTTGCATCTATATTGTGGGTGACCTCGCTGGTCACCCGGAATATGTTCCCCAGTGGCACCGCCGCATATGCGATGCGGGACTAACTGACGTGCTTCATGTCGTTCACTGTGACGTCCAATTTGCACGTCTCATTCGACATAGTGACATTATTGTTCGAGCAACGAATACCGATGGGGACTCCCTCACTGTTCGAGAAGGACTCGCTGAAGGGAAAACGGTAATCGCTTCGGACTGCTGCATAAGACCGCAAGGAGTGGTGCTCTTCAGGACTCGCGATGCAGACAGCCTCCGTTCGGCACTCATGAGTGATGTCCAAGAAACAATCCCGCTTGTGAGAGATTTCTTTTGCTCAATCGTCGAGATCTACGTTGGTCAACCGCGCGTCAGAAGCGCGCGGTGACGCAATTGAGATCAGCAGACTGCCTGACGGCGACGCATGGCAGGACCGGGCACAAGGGGCGAACCGGATACTAGTCCGCCGGCCCGCGCCCTACCTCATCAGACGTGCTGCTTTGACGACCGTCTCTTTCGATGATCCATTGATGGCACTCAGCGTCGAGCTTAGCGCCATGCACGCATTGCAACGGACTGGCGTTGCGCAGAACCGTCACGCGATTGTCGTGTCGCTGAATAGCGTCAATGACTAGGCCGGAAACAAACCTAATGACTGACGTCATTGCTGGCGCGCGTTCCAACTTCATAAAGATCGCGCCAATCACTCGCACCCTAAAGGCGCGTGCTGACGAAGGCGGTCCGCTCCGCTATCGCCTGGTCCACACAGGTTGGGGCTGAAACGGCTTCGCCGCAATGAACACTTGGCGACAGGACAAAGGACAAGCGGCGTGTGCCGCCGCATTCGTTGAGGCGGTACGCCAAGGCAAAGCGGCGCCAATTCCTTTGCGCGAAATTCTGGAGGTCAGCCGCATCACCATTGAGGTGGCGAACTCCATCTAACGATGGCCTTTCTGGTTGACATTATTGCTGGCGCGCGCCCGAACTTCATGAAGGTCGCGCCCATCATTCGCGCCCTTGACGCGCGCGAAGCCAAAGGCGGTCCACTGCGCTATCGCCTGGTCCACACCGGCCAGCACTACGACGCGGCTATGTCGGGGGATTTCTTTAAGCAACTCGGCATCCCCGAGCCGCATGTGAACCTTGAGGTTGGCTCCGCCAGTCAAGCTGAACAAACAGCGGCAATCATGGTCCGCTACGAGAAGCTACTCCTTGATGCCAGGAGCCACGTCTGCCTCGTCGTCGGCGACGTCACCTCGACAATGGCGTGCGCGATAGCCGCGCAAAAACTGAACGTGCCAGTTGCGCACGTTGAAGCCGGCATCCGCTCGGGCGATTGGACCATGCCCGAAGAAATCAATCGCATGGTGACCGACGCCATCACCAACTGGTTCTTCACGACAAGTGAGATCGCTAACGCGAATCTACGCCGCACTGGCGTTGATGACAGCCGAATATTCTTTGTCGGCAACACGATGATCGATACGTTGCTCCATCATCGATCCGAGTTCCGCAAACCGGATTTCTTCAACGAGCTCGAACTCGGACAAGGCGAGTATCTCGTTGTTACTCTGCATCGGCCCGCCAATGTCGATCGAGGTGACGGCTTCATTCGCCTGCTGCAAGCGATCGGCGCTGGCGCTCGCGAGCTGCCTGTTGTGTTTCCGGTGCATCCGCGAACCGCCAAGACTTTGCGCGAGGTTGACGACATACCCGCGAACATCAAGCTCGTAGATCCCCAACCCTATCTTGAGTTCAATTACCTCGTCGAAAACGCGAAGGCCGTGATCACCGACTCCGGCGGCATCACCGAAGAGACGACCGTCATGGGCGTGCCGTGCATCACGCTTCGCGATTCCACCGAAAGACCCGAGACCGTCACCATCGGCACCAACGAACTCATTGGCACAGATCCGGCAGCTCTTGCCCCAGTACTTGACCGCCTTTTCGCCGGCGACTGGAAGAAAGGCGCCATTCCCGAAAAATGGGACGGCAAGACCGCCCCTCGCATTGTCGCGGCGCTCGAACAACTCTTGAGCGAGAGACCAACACGCGCGTGATGGACGAACTCGCCACGATCGAGAGATATTGGCAGACAATACGATGGCTGCGCCCTGTTCAACTCTATGGTCGAATTGGCTTCCGACTTGCTCGCCCAAGCATCGATCTGCGGCCCTCGCCGCCCCTGCGCGCACCATCTGGCGTGTGGGTGACACCCGCCCGCCGCGCGCAAAGTCTCACCGGGCCTAGCGTTTTCTTTCTTCTCAACGAATACGGCGCGCTTCCCGAATGCGGGTGGGACGATCCACAACGTGAAAAGCTCTGGCGCTACAACCAACACTACTTCGATGATTTGAACGCCATCGGCGCCGAAGCGCGTCGAGACTGGCAATCGAGCCTGCTCGACAATTGGCTTGAACACAATCCTCCGGGCGTCGGAACTGGGTGGGAGCCCTATCCCGTCTCGCTTCGGGTGGTGAATTGGATCAAGTTTGTTCTGGGCGGCGGTGACCTCAGCGATAACTGCCGCGAGAGCCTTGCGGTTCAAACGCGCTGGCTCGTTCAGCGCCTCGAATGGCATTTACTCGGCAATCATCTCTTCGCCAACGCCAAGGCACTCATCTTCGCGGGCCTCTGGTTTGGAGGTGACGAAGCGACGGCGTGGTTGAAGACCGGGTTTCGGATCCTGGCGCAGGAAGTCGCCGAACAGATATTGCCTGACGGTTGCCAGTTCGAACTGAGCCCAATGTATCACGCGCTGGCGCTCGAAGACGTGCTCGACCTCATCAATGTCTCGCGGCGCTATGCAGGCGCCCTCTCGAGTGACCAAACGCGTCAGGTCGCAGATTGGTGCGAGCTTGCGCCAGCCATGAACCGCTGGCTCCAAGCTCTTTCTCATCCAGACGGTCAAATCGCTTTCTTCAATGATGCGGCCTTTGGCATTGCGCCGCACAACAGCGAACTCGAAGCTTATGTCAGGCGCCTACGCGTCGATGCTGGCCCGGGATTAGAGGATATCACTTGGCTGAAAGAAAGCGGCTACGTCCGCCTGAGCCAGGGCGACGCCGTCCTCATCGCTGATATCGCCAGAGTCGGTCCTGACTATCTGCCCGGCCACGCTCACGCCGACACATTGAGCTTTGAATTCTCTCTCTTTGGCCACCGCCTCTTCGTCAATTCCGGCGTCTCTTGCTACGGCACAAGCACCGAGCGGCTACGCCAACGCGGCACCGCAGCCCACAACACAGTTATCGTTAGCAATCAAAATTCCTCAGATGTCTGGAGCGGTTTTCGCGTCGGCCGCCGCGCGCTGCCTCTCGAAAAGCGCGTTGCCCGCGACGGCACAAGCTTGAGCGCGTGCGCCGCCCACGATGGATATCGGCATCTAAGAGGCCAACCCCTACATCGGCGAAGCTGGACGCTGTCCCAAAGCGCGTTGTGTGTCACGGATACGTTCGACGCGGCGCATGCCGCCGAAGCGCGCTTCCATCTTCATCCGGACGTATCGATCGAAGTCGATGCCAACGACCCCGGCCGTGGCTCTCTTCGAATGCCAGACGGCGAGACCATCTCATGGCAAAGCGAGGCCGGGCCGGCGCGCCTCGAAGCGACGACTTGGCATCCCGAGTTTGGCAAGCACCTCCCGAGTACTTGCCTCGTCCTGCCGTTGCGCGACGGGCGCTCTACCATCACGCTCAACTGGGGCGCAACGTCGGCCTAGTCGCACTTCACCAATGCACATTCTCTTCTTGACCGACAACTTCCCGCCGGAAGTTAACGCGCCCGCGAGCCGAACATATGAACACGCTCGCGAATGGGTAAAGACGGGCCACAAGGTTACGGTCATCACCTGCGCGCCCAATTTTCCGAAGGGCCGCGTTTTCGAAGGCTATCGCAACAAACTTTATCAACGTGAGGAACTCGACGGCATCGATGTGATCCGGGTTTGGACCTTCATCACCGCCAATGAGGGTTTCTACAAACGCACGCTCGACTACGTGAGCTTCATGATCTCTGCGACGTTCGCGTCTTTGGGGGTTCGCAAAGTCGACGTGATCGTCGGCACATCGCCGCAATTTTTCACCGCGTGCGCTGCATTTGCGGCCGGCCTTCTAAAGTGGAAGCCTTGGGTTTTCGAAGTTCGCGACATCTGGCCAGAATCCATTAAAGCCGTCGGCGCGCTGAAGATCGGCCCGGTCTTGTCGATGCTCGAGGGCATCGAGATGTTTCTCTATCGCCGAGCCAACCGCATCGTCACGGTGACGCATTCGTTCAAAACCGTATTGGAATCACGCGGCGTCTCCCGTGAGAAGATCGACGTAGTCACAAACGGCGTCGACCTCACACGCTTCGCGCCCCGTCCGCGCCCGAAGGCCTTAGCTGACCAACTCGGCCTCACTGATTGCTTTGTTGCTGGCTATGTCGGCACCCACGGACTTGCCCACGGCCTCGACACGCTGTTGGATGCAGCTCAACTGCTCATGGCGGAACCGGAACCCGCAAACATAAGAATGCTCTTACTGGGTCATGGGGCGCGCAAGGAAGCGCTCGTAGCAAAAGCGCAGGAGATGGCGCTCAACAATGTCATCTTCATCGACAGCGTACCCAAGAGCGAAGTCGCGGATTATTGGGCGCTGCTCGATGTATCGGTGATCCACTTGAAGAGGGATTCCCTATTCACCACCGTCATTCCCTCGAAACTCTTCGAGTGCATGGCCATGGGTCTGCCTGTTCTCCACGGCGTGGAAGGCGAGTCTGCGGCCATCGTCACCAAGGAAAAGGTCGGCGAAGTTTTCGAACCAGAAAACCCGCGCCAGCTCGCAGATGCCCTCCTTCGCCTTGCGAAGGACGCAGACGCCTGTGCGCGCTATCGTGCCGCCGGCGTGGCCGCAGCACCGCGGTACGACCGCTCCAATCTCGCTGCCTCGATGCTGGACGTGCTCGAACATGTTGCGAAGCCGGCTGCAGAACCAATCCCAGCACCACAGTAAAAACACTCACCAGCACACTTGCGCGAACGGAGCGGACGCACTCCCGCGCACGATCATCCGAACGCAGGGCCTAGCGAAAAAGAAGGCCCTGCGTGTTTTGCAGGATTGGATCGGTGAGAGCGTGATCGTGAGTGATGTGGGTCAGCCGCAAACCGGCATCTTTGGGGTCACTGTTATCCTGCATTCGAAACTCGAAACACCAGGATCATACGATGTCTCATTACGACCATCCCGCGCAATTCTTCACTCCCGCCGCCAAAAAAACGGCTATTGAAAAAGCACTGCTACAAGCACTCGAATACGTTGAAGCGCACGGCGCTCAGAAGTTTGCAGAGGCGACGGCCGCAAGTTCAGGACGCCTCGTCGCCGTTTGCGGGTTCGCATTAGAAGAGTCTGAGCCAAATACGCCGACACTCATTGCCGCCCGACTGGTCATGCAGGAACTAGCCAGAGGCCTCTATCGGTACGGTATCGAAGACGAATACGAATGTTTGGATTGGGATTACGCCGAAGTCGTTGAGACATTGGAGGGCTACATAGTCACGACTGACCCAGCCCCTTCAAATGCGTCCGACCTTGAAGCTAGGATGGACCAGAGATTTGGAGGGAAAACATGCCCCGGAAGCGTTACACGCCGGAGGAGATCGTTGCGAAATTACGGCAAGTTGAAGT
>JADLHI010000174.1 GCA_020848895.1 Hyphomonadaceae bacterium | reverse complement strand
TGGGCGGCCAGAACACGCTCAGCGTACATCACCGCGGCGTCGGTTTCGCTGACGGCGCTGCCTTGCGGCGTTTCGATATCGACGAGGAAGTAGGGGCTGTCGTTTTCGGGAAACAGGCTGAAGCCGAGCCTCGGAATGAGTCCGAGAGAGAGCACGAATGCGGCAAGGCCGATGATCACCGTCTTGCGCGGATGCGCGAGCGCGACGTGAAGCGCGGGGCGGTAGATGTTGTGAATCGCGGCCATGACGCCGTCGAGCAGGGCGTTGGAGTGACCTGAATCGCTGCGTGGCAGCAGACGGCTGGCGAGGAACGGGATGATCGTCAGCGCCACGAACAGCGAGGCGATGATGGTTGTGACCACCGCGACCGGCAGTGAGCGCACGAATGCTCCCGCGCCCTCGGGCAACGCCATGAGCGGAACAAAAGCCAGAAGCAGCGTCGCGGTGCAGCCGATGACGGCGATGTTGATCTCGCTGACGCCGGCGATCGCCGCCTCGCGCGGGCTCATGCCTTGCCGGAGATGGCGCGCAATGTTCTCGGTAACGACGATGGAATCGTCGACGAGCAGCCCAAGCGCCAGCACGAAGCCGGCGATCGAAAGCTGGTTCAGCGAATAGCCAAGCTCTTGCATCGCCACGACGCCGATCGCTAGCGACAATGGGATCGACACCATGACGACGATCGAGGCGCGGAAGCCGAGCGGCAGCAATGTCAGCAGCACCAGCGCCAGCGCGATCGCAAAATCGCGCGCGAGGTTGCCGAGCCTGTGCGTCACTGTCTCCGACTGATCGAAGCCGCGGTGAAGCTCAATGTTCGTCGGCAGCGAGTGTTCGAACGCATCCACACGCGGGCGAATGCCGCTGATGACGTCGAAGATCGATTCGCCGAGCCGCGCCTGGGCGCTGACGAAGACGGCGCGCTGGCCGTTATAACGGGTGATGTGGGAGCGCTCGTCATTCTCCCAGGATACGTTCGCGACATCGCCCACGGTCACCAACGAACCGTTGTCGGCGCGTAGCGCCACGCGGCGGATTTCGTCCAACGAGTCGAAGGAGCCCGATGACTGAACGTTGAAGCGGCGGCCGCCGGATTCCACTGCGCCCACCGGCGTATCTACGCCCTCGCGCTGCAGCGCTTCAGCCACCGCCGCGAGCGGCAAGCGATAGGCCGCGAGTTGATCGAGATTGGCGGCAACGCGTACTTCAGCAGGCGGCGCGCCCCAGACCTCGGCCTGCTGCACGCCCGGCGCGCGTTCGATCGCGTCGCGCAGTCCTTTGGCGTAAGCCTCAAGTTGGCGGAACGATGCGTCGTCGCTGGTCAACGCCATCTGAACGATCGCCGCCTGCGCGGGATTGTAGCGGCGCATGCGGATGTCGACGACGCCATCCGGCAGGTTGGGGCGCACGACGTTGATCTCACGCACCACCTCGCCGAACTTTTCTTCGGCATCCGCGCCCCATTCGAACTCAACATTGATCACCGCGAGGCCGGCCCGGCTGGCGGAACGGATTTCGCGGATGTCTTCGATGGCGTTGACCTGATCTTCGATCGGGATGGCGACGAGGCGCTCCATCTGCTCGGCGTCGGCCCCTGGCAGAATCACCGCGACGGCGACGCCGGGGAATTCCACGATGGGGTCTTCCGATTTTGGAATCGAGAAGATCGCGCTTGCCCCAAGCGCCGCCAGCAGCACGAACAGCACCGCGCTGAACTGCCAGCGGTCGACGAAGAAGCGCGTGATGGCTTGCATCTAGACGCCCGGAGCGATGCGGACGCTCTCGCCTTCGCGCACATAGGCTGCGCCGGCGGCGACCACACGGTCGCCAGGATTGAGCCCCTCGACCACGATGACGCCTGCTTGTGTCACACCTGCGGTGCGTACGGCGCGGCGTCGCGCGATGGCGTTCTCGTCGAGCACATAGACCACGCCTTGATCGGCGCGCGCGTCGAGCAGGGCCAGTGTCGGGACGACGATGGACGTCTGCGCGTTTTCGCCGGGCGCCGCCGCGACGTCGACTTCGGCCACCATGCCGCTGCGCAGGCCTTCGGGCGTTGTAACTTCAATCTCGACTTCGAAGGCGCCGGTTGCGTCATCTCCCTTGGCGCCGACGCGGGTTACGCGGCCGGGCCGTTGCGCGCCGTTCACCCGGATCTGCGCCGCGTCTCCGATGCGGATGCGCGCGGCGTCGTTCGATGCAACGGGCGCGCGGACAACGATCCCCGAACCGGTTTCGCCGAACACGAACACGGGTGCGCCAGCGGCGACAGTCTGCGCCGGCTCAGCGGCGCGGCGCAGGATCACGCCATCGGCGGGCGCCGTGAGAACGGACGAGTCGCGCGCGCGCTCAACAGCGAGGCGCGCGCTCTCCAGCCGTGCTTCGGAGACGAAGCCGCGTTCGAACAATTCTTGCGTGCGCGCGAGATCGCGCTCGGCGTTGGCGCGCGCGAGCGCGGCTTCATCGACGTTCGCGCCAGCGCCGGTTCTGCGTAAAGTCGCGAGCCGTTGGCCGCGGCGCACGACATCGCCTGAATCGACTTCGATGGCGCCCACGACACCGGCGGCTGTGAACGCGAGAACGGGTTCACGGCGATAGCCGATCATGCCGCTGGCGCGGACCGTGCCCGCTGCCGATGCAGGCGCGACCTCGACGACTTCGACCAGCGGCCCCTCGCTAGCGGCTGTGGTTTCCGCTTCATCGCCGGAACACGCGGCAAGCAGCATCGTCGCTGCGACTACAACCAGTTGAAAGATAGTCGCTTTCTGCAAGACCCACCCTTGATGGCTGAACGATAGCGGATTTATTCAGTCGTCACAAGCGGTAATTGACTTGGCAGTCAGGGCGCCCAAAGCGCGGATGTGCGGGAGCGGAGATACCTCAGTGCGCCCACAGGCAAGAGGGAGGCTTCTTCGTCCAGGATGCGGCGCTTTTCGTCTCCAGTGATCAACAGCACAGGCAAGTGCGCCCGGGCGATGGCGGAGAGGGTGAGGGTGAGGCGCTGGGGTGAGCCTGCTGCTCCAGGCGCCGTGACGGCGATGACCGAGCGCTGATTGTTGAGGTCGAGAGCAGATGCAATCTCGGGCGATTGTATAAACCATGACGCGACGTGCCCGTCGGCGCCCATGCCCAACAGTGCGATGTCGATCGGCTTGTCCGCGTAGAGTGCGTCTGCGCGATCGGCGGCCTCGCTCAACGTCGCGCCCTCGGCGTACATCGGCAGCAAACGCGCCCCCGCGGCCAAAGCTGGAGCGAGCGCACGCCGCAACATGCCTTCGTTGGAGGCGGGGTCGGTGGGTGACACAAAGCGCTCGTCAACGAGAAGAAACGTAACGCGCCCCCAATCGAGCGGCATCGTGGAGAGGGCCTCGTAAGCCGGGATCGGCGTGCTGCCGCCCGAGAGCGCGGCGAAGCCTTCGCCCCGGAGTTCTATCCCAGTTTTCAACGATTCCGCGATGATGTTCGCGGTCATCTCCATCAACGACGCGCGCGTGTCGAAGATGCTGACGTCGATCATCTTCCGCGTTTGGCGAGCAGGTCGCGCAGCATCTTCTCGACGTTGTCGCCATGCTCGGCGTTCGCCAGCGCATACGCCGCTGTTGCTTGCATATAGCCGATCTTGTCGCCGCAATCGTAGGTCGTGCCTTCGTATTCGAGCGCATGGAACGGTTGCACGCCCATCAAGCGGGCCATCGAATCCGTGAGCTGGATTTCGTTGCCGGCGCCCGGGCCTTGGCTTTCGAGCAGTTCGAAAATCTCGGGCTGAAGAATGTAGCGTCCGCTGATGAAGAGGTTCGACGGCGCTTCTTCGCGCTTCGGCTTTTCAACCATGCCCTTCATTTTGATCAGGCGGCCATCACGGCTCTCTGGCGTGATGACGCCATAGCGCTCCGGCGTATCGGTCGGCTCGACCGCGATGATGTTGCCGCCGACTTTGTTGTAGGCGTCGACCATCTGCGCCAGGCACGATGGCTTCGCCATCATCAGCATGTCGGGCAGCATCACCGCGAACGGCTCGTCGCCGATAATGTCCCGGGCGCACCATACCGCATGGCCCAAACCAAGCGCCGCCTGCTGACGAACAAAGCTCATCGAGCCGGCCGCGCGGACGGATTCAGCGATCTCCGCCAACTGTTCGGTCTTTTGCTTCGCCTGAAGTGTTACTTCGAGTTCATACGATCGGTCGAAATAGTCCTCAATCGCACCCTTATTTCGCCCCGTCACAAAGACTATGTGCTCAATGCCGGCGGCCAGAGCTTCGTCCACGACGTACTGGATCGCCGGACGGTCGAACACAGGAAGCATTTCTTTTGGGATCGCCTTGGTGGCGGGGAGCACACGCGTCCCGAAGCCGGCGACCGGGAGTACCGCTTTCCGTAGCGTTCGGGGTGAGGTGGAAGCGCTAGCCATTGTGGTTCCGTGTTCGGCGCCGCAGCACGGCTCGATTTGACCTCATCTTACACCGCAAGCCTGAACCAGTCGCAACTGCGCATGAGCGTCAGATTCGGCTGAAATTCAGGATTTTCGACTAGGGTGGTCACAAGCCGCTTTAGTCGGTGGGTGAGGGTGTCGAGAGTAGTGACGGGTGTCACGGACGATCTCTCTTCGGCGCCGCAAAGTAGCAATTGCCATCGTGGCAACCTTTTGTTAACTGACCGCCGCCGG
>JADLHI010000173.1 GCA_020848895.1 Hyphomonadaceae bacterium | reverse complement strand
TCGAGCGATTGCCAATGCACGTTCTGCGCGCGGCGAAGCGCGAAGTGGATGAGGCCAGCGCCAGCGGTAGCGTTTGAGGTGCGGTCGATCAGAATGAAGCCGCCCATATCGGCGTTCACTTCGTAGGGGTCGAAGGCGATTGGCTGATCGAGGCTGATGTTGCAAACGGCGATTTCGTTGAGATCGAGGACCTTGGCCGCGAGTTCTTCGAGCGTGTTTACATTGATCTTGTGTTTGATCTCGGTGATCGATGCTGAAACCGTGCGCGCGCCTATCTTCAGCCAGTATGGCCGCCCGGGCAGGGCCGGCTCCTCCGACATCCAGATCAGCGTCGTCTCAAACTGGTCCGAGCTTTCGGGCGCATCGCCTGCAGGCGCGATGACATCGCCGCGCGAGCAATCGATCTCGTCCTTCAAAGTCAATGTCACCGATTGGCCGGCGATCGCCAGTGCAAGATCGCCGTCCTTGGTGACGATGCGGTCGACGGTGCTGAGCTTGCCTGAAGGCGCGATGCGGATTGGGTCGCCAGGTTTCACGCTGCCGCTGACGATCTGGCCAGCAAAGCCGCGGAAGTCCGCATTCGGGCGATTGACCCATTGCACCGGCATGCGGAACGGCCCGCCAACGCGCCGCGTCTCGTCGATCTCGACGGTTTCCAAATGCTCCATCAAGGCCGGCCCGTCGTACCAGGGCGTTTGCGCGCTCTTGGCCGTGACGTTGTCGCCCGTGAGGCCAGAGAGCGGAATGGCCAGCACGCTCTTCAGCCCAATCTGCTCGGCAAAGCCGCGATAGTCCGCAACGATCGCGTCGAACGTCTCGCGCGACCAGTTGACGAGATCCATCTTGTTCACCGCGAGCACCGCGTGGCGGATGCCCATCAGCTGCACGAGGTAAGAATGCCGGCGCGTCTGCGTCAGCACGCCTTTGCGTGCGTCGACCAGGATCACGGCGAGATCGGCGGTCGAGGCGCCGGTGACCATGTTGCGCGTGTATTGTTCGTGGCCGGGCGTATCGGCGACGATGAATTTGCGCCTGTCGGTCGAAAAGAAACGGTAGGCCACGTCAATGGTGATGCCTTGCTCGCGCTCGGCGGCGAGGCCGTCGACGAGCAGGGCCAGATCAAGCTCGCCGCCTTGTGTTCCGAGCTTTTTGGAGTCTGCCTCAAGCGCCGCTAGCTGATCCTCAAAGATCATCTTGGAATCGTAGAGCAGGCGCCCAATCAGGGTGGACTTGCCGTCATCGACGCTGCCGCAGGTGATGAAGCGCAGCAGCGATTTGTGCTGATGCTGGGTGAGATAGGCTTCGATATCGGCGCCGATGAGATTTGAAACGTGGGCCATCAGAAATAGCCCTCCTGCTTCTTCTTCTCCATCGATGCGGCCTGGTCGTGATCGATGACGCGGCCTTGGCGTTCGCTGGTGGTCGTCAGCAGCATTTCCTGGATGATCGCCGTCAGCGTCTCGGCGCTGCTCTCGACCGCGCCGGTGAGCGGGTAGCACCCGAGCGTACGGAAACGCACCTTCAGCGTCTCGACCGTTTCGCCGTCGCGCAGGCGCATGCGCGCGTCATCCACCATGATCAGCGCGCCATCGCGGCGCACAATTGGGCGCTCGGCGGCGAAGTAGAGCGGTACGATCGGGATGTTTTCGAGATGGATGTATTGCCAGACGTCGAGTTCGGTCCAGTTCGATAGCGGAAACACCCGGATCGACTCGCCCTTGTGTTTCTTGGCGTTGTAGAGCCGCCAAAGTTCGGGGCGCTGGTTCTTGGGGTCCCAGCGATGATTGGCCGAACGGAAAGAGAAAATGCGCTCCTTGGCGCGCGACTTTTCCTCATCGCGCCGGGCGCCGCCGAAGGCCGCGTCGAAGCCGTATTGATCGAGCGCCTGCTTCAGCCCCTCGGTTTTCCAGAGATCGGTGTGCAGCGAACCGTGATCGAACGGATTGACGCCGCGCGCGAGCGCATCCGGATTCTTGTGCACCAGCAGCTCAAATCCGAGCTGCGAAGCCATGCGCTCACGCATCTCGTACATGGCGCGAAACTTCCAGGTCGTATCGACATGCAGCAGCGGAAACGGCGGTGGCGAGGGATAGAACGCTTTCGCCGCCAGATGCAGCATCACGGCGCTATCTTTGCCGATCGAATAGAGCATTACCGGCTTGGCGCTCTCGGCGACCACTTCGCGCATGATGTGGATGCTCTCGGCCTCCAGACGCTGCAAATGCGTCAGGCGCGCTGGCGAGAGCGTATCTGGTTGGGCGCGGTGACTCGACATTGCGCCACTCTCTAGAGGGCGTAGCGTGCACGCGCAAACACCAGCGCCAGCGGCGGGATCGCGCTCGCCTGTTAAAGCTGAAAAAGTTAAGACTGGCGCGAAATTCCCGCCTCAGGCCAGCATGCGTTCGGCGCCGGCGGAGACGTACTCGCTGAAGCCGTCGGCCGTGCGGACGAGCATGAGCGCAGCAATGCCCCTGGCGCTGGCGAAGCCAATGCCGCGTTCAGGCCCCATCACCTGTAGCGCGGTGGCGTACGCATCGGCCAGCATGCAGGACGCGTGCAATACCGTGACGGAGGCAACGCCGTTCGCGATCGGGCGGCCAGTCGACGGAGCAAGCGTGTGCGAAATGCTCTGGCCGTCGACGGTGGCGCTCCGGCGATAGTCGCCGGATGTTGCAATGGCGATGTTATAGAGCGCCGCAATGGTGCGCGGCGCGGCGGCGCCTGGCGGCAACTCGACATCGACCCACCACGGTTCGCCATCTGGCTTGACCCCAAAGCCACGTAGCTCGCCGCCGATCTCGATGAGATACGAAGCAAGGCCGGCGCGCCGGGCAAGATCGCATGCATCATCAACCGCGGCGCCCTTGGCGATGCCGTTGAGGTCGAGCCGCAAACCGCCCGGTTGAAGAAGGAGCTTGCGCGGCTCCTGGTTCGTCAGCTTGCGCCAGCCCGCCGCATCTTTGGCGGCGCCGAGACGAGCGCGGCTCGGGACATCGGCAGCCGGAGCATGCGCGCCGAAACCCCACAGGTCCACGAGGGCGCCGATGGTCGGATCGAACGCGCCGTCTGTTTCCTGGGCGATCGTGAGTGCATGCGTCAGTACGGCGTGAAAGAGCGGCGGGAGGTCGAGTGAGGCGCCTGCTGGCAGCTCATTGAAGCGATTGATCAGCGAGTCCGGCGTCCACAGCGACATCTGCGCGATGTAATCGGCAAAGAGCGCTTCAAGGCTGGCTTTAAGCCCCGCCGCGTCGAAGCCGGCAGGCGCGAACGCGCGCAAGCGCCACGTTGTGCCCATCGTTTCGCCGCTGAGTTCAATCGGCGAGACATCGCGCGGCGGCCGCGGCTGATCGGCAATGTGCGGAACAAGGACGCGGTTCATGCGCGTCCGGTTTAGCCGGTGACGGCGACGCTGATGGCGCCAAGTTCAGTCGCGCCTTGCCCCGAAGCGGCGGTCGCGCCGCCGCCCCATTGGAACGGGACGCGCACAACTTCGCGCCCGCCGGCTTCGCGCGCCGCCTCGACTGCGATCGTATATTGGCCGGCCGGCAAATTGCGGAGCACGGAATTGTCGGCGCGGAACGTCAGCGTGTGGCGGCCGGGCGCGCGCGTTGCGCCGCTGACGCCGTCGGCCGGCAAGGTCAGCGTGCGCCCGGTCTTGCGCCACCAGGTGCGCATTTCCGCCAGCCAGTTTTGCCCCTCATTGTTGCGCTTGGCGACATCGTACCAAACCTGCAGCGTCCCAACCGCGCTCTGATCCGGAGTCTCAAGCCACACCGCGACATACGGCAGGTGATACTCAGCCGCCTGCACGCGCGGAATCTCGATATCGATGCGCAAATCCGCGGCGAACGCCGAACCAGCGGTTAGCGCGAACGCCGCGGAGGTGAGCAGTGGAAGCTTCATGGGAGACGCCTAGTGTATGAAAAGAAGGGCGAGAATAAGTGGAACGATGAGGCCTGCGGTGACCAGCGGCCAGGTCGCCGGTCGCGCAGCGGACTTCAGCCACAAGAGCCCGAAACCGCTGAGGCAGAAGATCACACAGGCGACAGCGAAGATGTCGATGAACCAGGCCCAGGTGATCCCGGTGTTGCGGCCCTTGTGCAAGTCATTGAAGTAAGCAATCCAGCCGCGCCACGTATCCTCGTGCACGACCTCGCCGGTGGCGCGGTCAATGCTGATCCAGGCATCGCCGCCCGGGCGCGCCATGGCGAGATAGACTTCATCCGCCGACCACTCCGCTTCGCGGCCAGCGCTGCGGATGGAGAATTCGCGATCTGCCCACGCCGCGACAGCGGGCGGCAGCGCGTGCCGGCCCTCTTCGTGCGGCAGCGATGAAAGCAGGTTCGCCGGCAATGTCGCGGTGTGTTCTTGAACGACGGGTGCGGCGGCGATGTCGCCGGCGTGGTTCAACGTGATGCCCGTGATTGCGAAGACGATCATGCCGAAGAGCGAGATCGCGGCGCTGATCCAGTGCCAGCTCACGATCTGGCGCACCCAGAACCCGCGCGCGGCGCCGCCCGGCTTGGCGGCGCGCTTGGGTTTGGCCACGGCGGCAGGCGCGGTCGCGGTGTCGGTCGTCATCAAGGTCCAGCCCGGGCCGTTTTCGCCCCTTCGGCTTTGTACTCAGTTGATAATGACTTGCAACTGACTAGATCGCGCCCAACTGCGGTTCATGGACGCTCCCGCACGCGAGGGTTGTTGTCTCAAGTCGCCCACGTCTATCACAGCCGTGAACAGGCCCCATGAACCCGCTTTCGCGCAAATTCTCCATCGCCCCGATGATGGATTGGACGCAAAACCCTGTGTTTTCAGATAAATAACGTATCGCGTGTGCAAGCCGTGTGCAAATTTTCGACTTCCTCGCGCATTGTGAGTGTCGACGTGTGCAACTCACTTCGCGCGAGC
>JADLHI010000172.1 GCA_020848895.1 Hyphomonadaceae bacterium | reverse complement strand
GTTCTTACGCCGCGCAGTCCGCGGCCGACCGTGGAGCTTGAACCATGATCCGCGCTGCTTCGCTCTTGCTCGCAGCTTCGATGCTGGGTGGTTGCATCTCGCTGTTGCCGGAACCGCCGCCGCCGCCACGCACCTACGTGTTGGAGGCGCGGAGCGTTGAGTCTTTGCCGGGCGCGCCGATCGATGCGGTGATTGCTGTGGCGCAGCCGACGGGGGAGCGGGCGATCCTTGGCTTCGATCTCATCTGGCGGACCGGCGACACGATTGCGTATGTCGATCAATCGCAATGGTCGAACCGGGCGGCGGATGCGCTGCAGCAAATCTTGGCGGAGACGATCACCAACCAAGGGCGCTTCCGCGCTTCGACGCGTTCGGGCGAGGCGCGGGCGGATTATGAGATTCGCTGGGAAGTTCTCGACTTCGAAGTGCGCGAAGAAGATATGACGGCGCACTTCCGTGCGGATGTTCGGCTTGTTGCGCCGGGGCGGCGGATCGTTGCGTCGCGGATCGTCGATACCTCGGCGCCGGTGAGTGCGCGGTCTTCTTCGGTGGCGGCCGATGCGCTTGCGCGCGCCGCCCGTGAAGGCAGCGCGCGCATTGGGGAGTTTGCGGCGGATGCGGCGCTAGCGGCTCAAGAGGACGCCGCCAGCACCGGTAGTCACTGATTGCGCGAGAGCCGCGTCGATCAGCAGGTAGGCGCGGACGAGGTCCGAACCTTCTTCCTTGTTCTCGCTCTTGGCGAGATCCGGACGTGAGCGGAACGAGATCGCCGTATCGTGGGCGTCGGCGTTGCGCTTCATGTGACGGACGATGCGGGTGACCGCGCCGGGCGCCGCGTCGATCACCGCACGGCGGCGGGCCGAAGCGCCGTCACGCGAGCAGCGGGCGATGCGTTCGAGATCGCCGGCGGCGAGGACGTCATCGAGATCGACGCCTGCGTTGGTGACCATATCGATCGCGGCCTTCTTGGTTTGACCGTCAGTGTCCACAACCTTGTCGTTGCGGCCGAAGTCGGCCAATTCGAAAGCGCTTTCATTGGCGGCGACGGGCGCTTCTTCGCGCTGTTGCGGCATGAAGTTGCCCCACGAGCCGAAGCCCTTGAAGCTGCGCTTCGGTTCACGCTCGACCACAACTTCGCTGCGGGCTTGCGTGCGGGTTTCGACGCGGGGACGCGAGCCGCGCGAGACGGCGGCATTGGCCGCAGCGTGCAGGGTCGTCATCTCTTCGTCTTGCTCGAACGCGACCGGCTCGGGCGCGCGCTCGACCGGCTTTTGCGCCGCCTTCTTCACGGTGGCCGTTGAAGCGATGGCGCTGAGGCGCTTCTCAATCGTGGCGACAGTGGCTTGGCTTTCGCTCGCGGTGGTGCGGGCGGTGCTCGCCATGTCGTTCAGACGCGCCATCGTTTCGTTGGCGGCTTCCTGCATGGCTTGCGCTTCGGCGCGGATGAGCTGAGCGGCGCGCTTGGCTTCCGAGACGGCGCTGCGCGTCGTTTCACGAACGGCGCTGGCGGTTTCGTTGGCGGCGAGCACGGCTTCAGCCGTCGACTTCTTGGCCGTCTCGGTGAGGCGGGTGGCTTCAGCGAGACCGCTGAGCATGTCCGTCATCGAGCCGTTCAAGGAAGACGCGGCGGCGTTGGCGTGGTCGGCGGCGCGGTGGAATTGCGTCGTGTGCTCACCCAGCATGTTGGCCGAGGCGGCGAACGAGCCGAGGTGGGTTTCCAGCGCATGTTCAGCGGCGGTGACTTCCGTCTTCACCAGCTTTGAAGCTTCGCGCATCAGGCGGACTTGGCGGCCGATCGAGTTGGCGATCACATCCGTTTGGTCCTTGATGTCGGCTTTCACTTCGACGAGCGCTTCACGCTCGCGAACCAGCGTATCGGCCATCGCTTGCGTGTTGGCGCGCGAGGCGGCGACCGCATCACCGAAGAGAGCGGCATTGCGTTGCGCGGCGGCTTCCAGTTCCGCCAGGCGATCCAATGCGGCCGAGACAGCATCGTTCAGCTGCTCGATCTCGCCCTTCACGGTGTTGGTGAGGCGTTGCGCTTGGGCTTCGCCAGCTTCGATCGGCATGGCGGCTTCACGCGCCAGGCGCGTCAGTTCGACAGCGAGCTTGCGCGCCTTCAGCGCTTCGCCAGCGGCCGAGGCGGCGACCCAGAACAACAGGGCCGGGCCGAAGGCGAGAGCGATAAGGCCGGCTTGCATCGCCGGGTCCATCGCCATCACGGCTTCGACGCCGAAATAGGTGAGCGGACCGCCAATGGCGCCGCCGATCCAAACCAGGGCCATGACGCCGCCAGCGAAGCCAGCCCATGAGAAACCGGTTTTGATCTTGTCTTCGCGTTTCAGTTCAACCGTCGCCGGCTCGTCGCGCGACGTGGTGAAATCCTCTTGACGATTGAAGTCGTCGTTGAAGTCGTCCGCGACGTCGTCGTTTGAAGCTTCGGCCTCGCCGAAAACTTCGAACGGATCGCGTTCGTCGTCCTCTTGTCCGTAGTACATCGTAAACTCCCGCGCGCCCGCGGATTGCGGGCGTTAACCCGCCGGCTGCAACGGCCATGCCAGCGAGGCGAGTGGGTTTCTCGTGTGGGGCTTGCGCCAAATCGGAGCAAAGACCGCGCCAAAGTGCGCGACGCGCGAGAAGTAAGGTTAAGCATGCGCGTGCGCGCCGAGACACGGGGTGTGACGGCGTCTTGTGTACGGATATTGAGCGCGAGGCGCGCTTAGCTTGAGTCGCACAGCTTGGAACGTGCGGTGAGCGCCGCGCAGGTGATGTCGATTGGTAAACGCGTGTCGATGGGATCGTAGCCGTGGCGGCGCGGACTCATCAGCGCATATTGCGAGACGACGTTCGGGGCGCGGCTCAGCGCGCGACATTGCGCCTTGGCGAGGCGACGAACGTGCGGCGCAGGATCGTTAAGCACGCGGCGCAAGGCTTCGAAGCGGCGTGCGATTCGCAGCGGCGTTGAGCGCCGGCGTTGCGGTGCGCGCGGCGGAGGCTCAACGGGACGTGGGCTGGCGCCCCAAAGCGCGCGGATGCGCGGGGCGTTGCGGTCGCGGACGAGGCGGCTGTCGCGCGGCAGCGCGAGCGCAAAGGGCGCTGACCAGGTTTCAGGACGCGCGAGATCGAGCGGGCCGGGTTGGCGCGGTGTGCGCTTGCGCGTTGGGTTAACGATGACGAGGCCGGGGCGGACGGGGATGTGGGTGAGGCGCGGGGAGCGGTCGGCTGGCGCTGCCGCGAGCGCGGCGAG
>JADLHI010000171.1 GCA_020848895.1 Hyphomonadaceae bacterium | reverse complement strand
GGGCCGCACATGCTGCAGAAGTGCGCGGTTTTGTGTGCGTCTTTCGGCAGCGTTTCGTCGTGGTAGGCGCGGGCGGTGTCGGGGTCTAAGCCGAGGTTGAACTGATCTTCCCAGCGGAATTCGAATCTTGCGCGGGAGAGCGCGTCGTCGCGGAGGCGCGCGTAGGGGTGACCTTTGGCGAGGTCAGCAGCATGCGCGGCGAGCTTGTAGGTGATGACGCCGACTTTGACGTCGTCGCGATCGGGCAAGCCTAAGTGCTCTTTCGGCGTGACGTAGCAGAGCATCGCCGTGCCGAACCAGCCGCTCATCGCGGCGCCGATGGCTGAGGTGATGTGGTCGTAGCCGGGCGCGATGTCGGTGGTGAGGGGGCCGAGCGTGTAGAAGGGCGCCTCGCCGCAGACTTCGAGCTGCTTGTCCATGTTCTCTTTGATCTTGTGCATCGGCACGTGGCCGGGGCCTTCGATCATGGTTTGCACGCCGTGCGCCCAGGCGATCTTAGTGAGTTCGCCGAGGGTTTCGAGTTCGGCGAATTGCGCGGCGTCGTTGGCGTCGGCGATGGAGCCGGGGCGCAGGCCGTCGCCGAGTGAGAAGCTCACGTCGTAGGCGCGCATGATCTCGCAGATCTCGGCGAAGTGGGTGTAGAGGAAGCTCTCCTTGTGATGCGAGAGCATCCATTTGGCCATGATCGAGCCGCCGCGGCTGACGATGCCGGTGACGCGCTTGGCGGTGAGATGGATGAAGGGGAGGCGCACGCCGGCGTGGACGGTGAAATAGTCGACGCCTTGTTCGGCCTGTTCGATGAGCGTGTCGCGGTAGATTTCCCAGCTGAGGTCTTCGGCGACGCCGCCGACTTTTTCGAGCGCTTGATAGAGCGGCACGGTGCCGATCGGCACGGGCGCGTTGCGGATGATCCAATCGCGGATGTTGTGAATGTTGCGGCCGGTGGAGAGGTCCATGACGGTGTCGGCGCCGTGGCGGATGGACCAGACCATTTTGTCGACTTCCTCGGCCATCGAGGAGGTGACGGCGGAGTTGCCGATATTGGCGTTGATCTTCACGAGGAAGTTGCGGCCGATGATCATCGGCTCGAGTTCGGCGTGATTGATGTTGGCCGGGATGATGGCGCGGCCGCGGGCGATTTCTTGGCGCACGAATTCCGGCGTGACGAAGTCGGGGATGGATGCGCCGAAGGATTCGCCGTCGCGATATGGAGCGCGGGCGTCCTCGCCCAGATGTGTGGTGGACGTAGTTGCGGGCGAGGACGCCCGCGCTCCATATCCGCGCCTCATATTTTCTCTGATGGCGACGTATTCCATTTCGGGCGTGATGATGCCGCGGCGCGCGTATTCGAGCTGCGTGACGGCTTGGTCTTGTTTGGCGCGCAGCACGCGTGGCTGCTTTGGGAAGGGCGGCGTCAGTTTTTCGGCGCTGACGTTGCCGTTGTCTTCCGGCTTCACCTCGCGGCCGTCGATCTCTTCGACGTCGCCGCGCGCTTTCACCCAGTCGACGCGTGTGCGGGCGAGGCCGGAATTGATGTCGATGGCGACGTCGGGATCGGTGTAGGGGCCGGATGGATCGTAGATCGTCACCGGCGGTTCGTGGGCGCTTGGGTGCGGCAGCACTTCGCGGAAGGGGACGCGCAGATCGGGATGCGCGCAGCCGCTGGCGTACACTTTGCGCGAGCCGATAAGCGGGCCTGTTGTGACGCTCGGCGCGAACGTCGATTGGTTTTCGGGCTTATTCATAAGCGCTCCTCCCTCCGCCGGTGCTAACCGGTTCAGGTTCGACGGGTCAGGACGAAACGTCCAATCTCAGCCGCGCCAATCGCGGCCCCCCGGGATGTGCGCGTCATGTAGGCCCAAGCGGCGGGCTTGGCAAACCAGCCGACGAAGGCGCGGGCGGCGAAGCGCAGTGTCGCAGGGCGCGGTGTGGCGTGCGCCATTGCGCGGTGCATGGCGCATGCGCATGTTGCCGGCCAGGAGACGATGCGCATGGGTACGCCCGCGGATTACACGGTCATAGTTCTGCTGGTGGCGGTGGGCGTAGGCCTGTGGACGGCATTGGATCGGCTGGCGCAATTGCAGCGCGATGTCGACGCGCTGAAGCGGCGCGCGGGCATCGACGAGCCGCCGCCTCAGGGCTGAGTTCTGCTAGGAATGCTCGCTAGGCGGGGCCGCGCTCGGGAACGAGTGCGGTGTGACGAGCCGCGTTGTCGACTGGTTGAACTCGATGCCCGCGCGCTCGAAGGCCAGACGGATGCGGCGCAGGTACTCGCGCTGCACGGACCATTGCTTGCCGGGCATCGTGCGCATGCGAGCCTTGAGGAGGACGCCGGCTTCCGAAACTTTGTCGACGCCGGCGATATCTATGGGCGCGAGGACAACGCTCGTGAATGCCGGGTCTTCACGCAATTCATCCCCGACTTGCTGCATGACCTCCAGCGCCTTGCTGATGTCGGTGTTGTGGTCGAGCGGGAATTCGAACACGGCATAAGAGAACATCTTTGTGCTGTTCGAGATGACTTGCGCTTCGCTGTAGGGAAAGATGTGCAGCGTGCCGTCATACGAACGCAGCTTGATCGTGCGCAGCGACATGTCTTCCACCGTGCCGGAGAAGGCGCCGATCTTCACGATGTCGCCGATCGACACGGAATCTTCCATGATGAGGAAGAGACCGGTAAGAAAATCCTTTACAATGGTCTGTGCGCCGAAGCCGACGGCGAGGCCGACGATGCCGGCGCCGGCGAGCAGCGGCCCGATTTCAACGCCGACTTCCGAGAGCGCCATCATCGCGGCGATGATCACAACGATGGTGGTCGCGAGGCCTGAGAGCACTGGGCCGAGTGTGCGAATCTGCGCGGCGCGTCTTGGATTGCGCGAACGCGCGGCGAGGCGTTCGAAGACGCGGCGAATGCCGAGTTGGCCGAGCTCTATGGCCGCGAGCGCCAATACCAAAATGACGGCGATACGCCAGAGCACCGAGAAAATGGCGTAGATGGGGCTGTCGCGCAGGTCGCTGAAATTGAAACCCCAGAGCCGTAGGATAAGAATCAGCGCGCCGACGAATATGGCGAGGCGCGCGACGCGCATCGTCCAGCGGCCGATGTCGGCGCGGCGCCTCTGATCGAGTTCATCTTTCGGTGCGATGCGCTCGGTAATGGACTTCAGGATGACGTGAAGGCCCCAGATGATGATCGCGGCGCCGAGCAGTACGAGGAAGGAGAGGCCGGCGCGCAGCAGCGCTTGTTGCGGATCGAGCGTCAGCACGCCGGAGACGAAGTCTTGAATCTGCTGCGCCAGCGTGGTGACGGAATGATCGGCTGGCGCCGGTGCGGGTTGTGGGATTGTCGTCATCGAACGCGATAATAGAGCGCCACGGAGCGATTTCGAGGCAGATCAGGCGCCGGGCTTTGTAAACGCAAGCGCAACCCACCCCAGAATGAGTGTTATTCCCCCGACAGGGGCGAGCATAACGAAGCTGCGGCTGTGGGTGACGGCAAGCGTGTAAAGCGTTCCGGCGAAAATCGCGGCGCCGAGCAAGATCATTGCGCCGGCGATGAGATTGAGACGGCCGCTACGGTTCGCGATCGCAAGGCCCGCTCCGGCGGCGCCGAGCTGCAGATACGCCGCAAGCTTGATGCGTTCGAGATCTTCGGGCGTTGGCTGCAGTGCGTGCGCCGCGAGCACGAGCATGCCAAGAGCAAGAACGCCGGAAAGCGCGGCGAAGATGTTGAGCAGACGCATGTGCGCTCCTAAGCTACGCGCATTCTCGACAAATTGAGCGCGGCGTCCAGACGGCGCGCGTGGGAGCGGCAACATGCAGCAGAAACGCGAAATTGGACGCAGCGGCATAAGGATCGCGCCGCTGGTGCTGGGCGGCAATGTGTTTGGCTGGAATGCCGACCAAGCGACGTCGTCTGCCGTTCTGGATGCTTTCGTGGATGGCGGCGGCGACGCCATCGATACGGCGGACGTCTATTCCGCCTGGGTCCCTGGACATAAGGGCGGTGAGAGCGAGAGCGTCATCGGCGCGTGGCTGAAGCAGAGCGGCAAGCGCAACAAGGTGGTGATTTGCACCAAAGTCGGGATGTTGCCGACGCGGCTTGGGATCAAACGGCAGAACATCATCGATGCATGCGAGGATTCGCTGAAGCGCATGGGCATCGACACGATCGATCTTTACTGGCTGCACCGCG
>JADLHI010000170.1 GCA_020848895.1 Hyphomonadaceae bacterium | reverse complement strand
GCTTGCCGACGCCGAGGATTGCCGATTGTGGTTGGTTGATGATGATTGGTGTCGCGACCAGCGATCCCGACACGCCGTGATTCGAAATCGTGAATGTGCCGCCCTGCACATCCGCCGGCTTCAACTGGTTCTTGCGCGCTCGCTCCGTCACATCGCTGAGCTGCGCCGCCGTTTCCTTCAATGTCAGCGTCTGCGCGCGCTTGATCACCGGCACGATCAGGCCTTTATCGCCCAGCGCCACGCCCATGCCGATGTTGGCATCCTCGAACACTTCAAGGAAGTCGTCGTGCCAGCGCGCATTGACGTTCGGCGACACCTTCATCGCCTCAGCCGCCGCGCGAATGATGTAGGCGGAGAAGGTGAGCAGCGCGCCGGCCCTGGCGTAGGCGTCCTTGTGCTTGTTGCGATGCGCGATAATGGCGGAGAAATCCGCCTCAAACACAGCCGTCACGTGAGGCGCAACAGCGACCGAGCGCGACATGTGCTCGGCGATCGATCTGCGCATCGCGTCGTGCGGAATCTTGCCGCCTTTGACAGGCGCCGCGGGCGCTCTCGCAGACCCACGCGCGACGTGATCCTGCACATCCTTATGCGTGATCCGCCCATCGCGGCCGGTACCGGCGATATCGCTTGCCGAAGCGCCGTGCTCAGCGAGCAAGCGCTTGACCAGCGGAGACAGCCGTTGCCGCGAGTCTGGACCGCCGGCGCCCTCGCCGGCATCTACTGCGTTGGCCGGCGAGGGCGCCGGCGGTCCAGACTTGGCGGCGACACCGAGTGTCAACACCCCAAGCGTCGCGCCTGGCGCAGCTTCGTCGCCTTCGTTCAGCGCAATCGACGCCAGCACGCCATCACCCGGCGATGGCACCTCAACCGCAACCTTATCCGTCTCAAGCTCAACAATTGGCTCATCGCGTTTCACAGCGTCGCCGACCTTCTTCAGCCACGCGCGCACGACCGACTTCGAGCCTTCCTGCTCCAGCGGCATCACGATGTTCGTGGTGTCGGCCATCAGAAGCGCACCAGCTCTTGCATTTTCGCCGCGATGCGTTCGATCGATGGCAGCGCCCATTCCATCAGGTCCGGGTGGTGCGGCGAGGGGATATCCGGCATCGTCATCCGCGCGACGGGCGCGTCAAGGTCGAGGAAAGCGCGGTCCGCTACAACCGCCGCGATTTCAGCGCCGAAGCCCGCGGTGCCGATATCTTCATGCACGATGAGGCAGCGATGCGTTCGCTTCACCGACGCGAGTACGGCTTCGCTATCCCATGGCGCCAGCGTGCGCAGATCGAGAATGTCCGCGCTGACGCCGGCTGTCTCAGCCGCCGCCTCGCAGCGCTCAACCATCGCGCCCCAGGTGACGATGGTGATGTCGCCACCCTCGCGTACGCGCTTCGCAACACCGAACGGCAACGCAAAATCATCGCCCGGATAGGGGCGGCGCGCGCTTGCTGCGTCGAGCATGTTGCGGTGCTCTAGAAACATCACCGGATCATTGCCACGCAACGCCGTGCGAAGGAGGCCCACAGCGTCCTCCGCATTCGATGGACACGCTACGCGCCAGCCCGGTGCGTGCACGAACTGCACTTCATTCGTCTGCGAGTGCCATGGATCGCCGCATTTGAAGAAGCCGACCGGCATCCGCACCACCATCGGCGCCGCAAATCTGTTAGCCGTGCGCCAGCGCATCGTGCCGCAATCGTTGATCTGTTCGCATGCCGGATCGGCATATTTGCGAAACTGAATCTCCGGCACAGGCATCAACCCGGCGATCGCCATGCCGACGGCGCGCCCGATGATGCCTTCTTCAGAGAGCGAGGTATCGAACACGCGCTCGACGCCGTACTTCTCCTGTAACCCCAGCGTTACGCCGTGCACGCCGCCCTTGGGGCCAACGTCTTCGCCGAACACCAGCACGCGCGGATTCACCGCGAGTTCGTTGTCGAGCACGCGGCGGATCGCGGTGATCATGTTGATGCGCGCCCCTTCGGGCTTCGGCTCAGCGCTCACAGGCGGTGCGGAATAGCCCGCATTCAACATGCCGCCTTCGTCCTGCAACACGCCGTCTTCGCTGAACACGAAGCGCGTGACTTGCGACGGTTCGCTCACTGGCCGCTGATCGGCAATCTGCACCGCGCGGCGCACGTTCTCTTCCGCCTTCGCTTGCGCCGCGTCCCAATCCTTTTCGCTTATCAGCGAAGGGACGACATGCGCTTTCAGTTTCGGCAACGGATCGCGGGCCCATTCAGCGTCGACGATATCCTTCGACTTGTACGCTTGCGTGTCCTGGAACGAGTGCCCCTGCAGGCGCGGCACGGCCAAATGCACGAGAGCAGGGCCATTGCCGCCGCGCACATGCGCCACAGCATCCGCGATCAGCTCCGAAGCCTCGGCGGGATCAGCGCCGTCGCCATCGCAAATCTTCAGTCCCGAGAAGCTCGCCAGATTCTTGGCGATGTTCTGACCGGGCGTTTGCAGCCAACCGGGCGTCGAGATGCCGTAGCCATTGTCCTCGATGTAGAACAACATCGGCAGCTTCAGCGTCGTCGCCATCGTCAGCGCCGACCAGAAGCCGTTGGTCGCCACCGAAGCGTCGCCGCCAAGCACGACGCCAATTGCGCCATCGAAGCTGCGATCGCCGAGCACATTCTTTGCGTACTCGATCGCCTGCGCGTAGCCGGCTGTCGGCGTGTATTGCGCGCCGACACCGCCGCACATCGGCAATGCCGAGGCGCCGTTTGCGTTCGGATAGTTGAACACCACGCCGATATCGCGCCCGTCGCTATAGCCGCCAGCGCGGCCCATTGCTGAACCGAGCGCATCTTCCAACGCGACGCCGAGCGAAAGCAGGATCGGCCGCGAGCGGTAGTAGCCGCACATCGCGTCTTTCGGATGCGTCAGGTGCAGGCCGAGCAGCACTTGCGCCATGTCGTGACCGCGCGCGCTGAACTGGTAGAAAATCTTCTTACCCGGAACGAGTTCGCGCTCCTCGATTGCGTCCATCGCGCGGGACGTTTGCACGAGATCGACGACGCGCTTCCAATCTGTCTGCGGGGCGGCTTTTGCGGCGGGCTTGGGCTTTGCGCTCATGGAATGGGAAAATAGCCCGCTTCGGGTGCAAATTCAGTGCAAAATCGGCGATAGGGTGGCTGTATGTGCATACAATATGCGGTATTATGGAATATATCGCATGAATCGTGAGAAATGCCTATGGATGATGCAGATCGCAGGCTCCTTGCCGCCGTTCAGAAGGATGCTTCGGCATCCCAGGCCGAACTCGCAGAGCATGCTGGCGTTTCAGCGAGTCAGGTCTCAAGGCGGCTGGCGAAGCTGAAGGAAGAGGGCGTCCTGCGGGGGATTGTCGGCGTGCTCGAGCCGAAGCTTGCGGGCCTCACGTGCTCAGCCATCATCCGCGTGCGCCTGCGCGATCACGCGGCCGCCAACGTCCGTGCGTTTCGCGATCTGGTCGAACGCATGAACGAAGTGACGCTCTGCGTGATGACGACGGGCGAGACCGACTACCTCATCAAGATCGTCGCACGCGATCTGCCGCACTTCCAGGAGATCGTGCAATCGAAGCTGCTCCGCTGTGCGGCCATCGCGCATATGGAAAGTTCGATCATCCTTGAGCATCTCAAGGACACGACAGAGCTGCCGCTGGATTGAATCTAAGCTTGTTTCGGCTGTTGCGGCGCTGGCGCCAGGTGCGGCGTCGCGCCGAGAGCCGTCTGTTTATAGAATTGCAGACGGCGATCGTCGCTCAAGAGGGCGATCAGCTCTTCCAAAGACGCGGGCCGAGAGATCAAGAATCCCTGCGCTAGATCGCAATTCATGCTCGCAAGCAGCGCAAATGCAGCCGGCGTCTCCACGCCTTCGGCTGTCACATTCATTCCGAGGCCGTGCGCCAGATCGATCGTCGAGCGCACCAGCAGCGCATCGCGTTGGCTCGACGTGATGTTCTGTACGAACAGCTTGTCGATCTTCAACTCGTGGGCCGGCAATTGCTTCAAATACGCCAACGACGAAAGACCGGAGCCGTAATCGTCGATCGCTAGATGCACGCCGCTGGCGGCAAACAGCTCGATATTTTCGAGCGCCGCAACCGGATTGTCGATCACCGCCGTTTCCGTGATCTCAAAGCAGATCTGGTGCGCCGCTTGCCGCGCGAGGGCGGCCGCGCGCTTGGCGAAGTCCGTATCGCTTAGCAGCCGCGCCGAAATATTGACGGCGAGCTTGATTGCATGGCCGGCGTCCTTCAGCGCCTTTTGATCGATGATCGCGCGTTCCAGCACCCATTCAGTCAGCGCGCGAATGTGGCCGGTCTCTTCGGCCATCGGCACGAAAATGTCCGGCGCGATGTTGCCGCGCGTCGGGTGACGCCAACGCACCAGGCTCTCGGCGCTGTCGATGCAGCCGGTGCGAAAATTGTATTTGGGTTGGTGCGCCAGGTAGATGGCGCCGTTTTCCAGCGCGCGCCGCATCTCGCCCATGAGGGAGAGATTGCGCGCCGGATCACCGTACGCCGCTTCGTCGTACATGCCGGCTTTTTGTCCGCGTCGGCGAGTTTGATCCAGGGCGATTGAGGCGCGCTCGATCATCGCCGACGTCGTCTCTTCCTTGCCGCCCGGTTGCGCGATGCCTATGGTGACGTGCACATCGACGATTTGCTCGCCGAGCGACACCGATTGTTCGAGGTTGGCGATCAGCGCGTCTGCGCGCTTCAGGGCGTCAGCCTCGCTGGTGGCGATGAATGCTACACCCAACACATCGCTCGAAAGCCGCGCCATCGGCGCGTTCGGCGCAAGATGCGCGAGGCGGCCGCCGAGTTGACGGACGAGTTCTCCCGCCAGCGCATAGCCGATGGCGCCGCGCACATGCGCAAAGCGGTCGACGCCGATCGCCGCAAGATACAGCCGCTCCGCGCGCGTCGCGGCGTTCAGCTTGCGCTCCAACGCGACGCGGTTCGGCAAACGCGTCTCGCCATCGTGAAAGGCAAGCTGCGTGATCCGCCGCTCGCGTTCGCGGATCGCCGCGGTCATGGCGTTGAAGCTCTCCGCCAGCCGCGAAAGCTCGTCCTTTGTGCCGACGACGACAGTTTCATAGACGCCTTCGCGCAACTTCCGTGCGGCTGCCTCAAGCGTCGATAAAGGTTGCGTGATTCCGCGCGCCAGGAACCAGGTGCCGGCAATCAGCAATACGATGCCGACCAAGCCAATGATGATCAGCGTGTTGAAGAGCGGGCCGTACAAGGAGAGGCCGCTCTTCAGTGAGTGCCGCAACAAGAGCACGGCTTCTGTTCCGTCCAGAGACGGCAGGGCCGTCACGAGGGCGATCGCTTTGCCGTCCTCAGTCTCTATTTGGCGCGCGCCGGCGCGTTGGGCGCGCAGCGATTCATCGATGAACCCGCCGAACGACGCTTGCGCTGGGCTGTCAGGATCGCCCCATCCCTGGGCGTCTTGAACCAAGACCGCAGCTTGCACTGGAATCGGCGAAAGCGCGCGCAGATCGTCCATCTGCTGGGGCCCCAGACGCGCGCCGGCGACGATCCAGCCGTGCCCGCCTGCAAGCGCGGCAGCGGCGCCTTGATAGGTTTCGCCGTTTTGTCGGAGCACGCCAGGCGCTGGCTGATTGTGCGCCAGCGCAAGCTGCAGGCCGGGCGAGACGGATGAACTCGCGCCGGTTTCGGAGATCACCAAGCCCTCGCGCGTCACCACGAAGGCGATGTCGGCACGCGAGCGCGCGCGCAGGTCGGCGAGATATGCGCGGATGACCGCGTCATCGCGCGCCGCTACCGCGTCTGCAAGCCGAGGCGTTTGGGCTGTTCGTGTGGCGGCGTCTTGAAGATGGTCGAGCCGAATGTTCCACGCGTGGGCAAACACTTGCGTCGTGTTGGAGAGCTGTTGCTCAGCGAGCCTTTGTGTGTTTCCAGCGATGACGAAATACGCGACCGCGCCGATAAGCAGCAACGCGAGGCTGAACAGCCCAGCGTACATGAATGTCAGCTTCACTCGCAGTCGGCGAAACATCACTCGGACCGCCCCCGCGTTCTCATGCGCTAGGTTTAGTAGTCCCAGTTATTAAAGCCAGCCTTAACCGCTGTGGCCGTGAGAAGGCGCGCCGCGCCGGCGCACGGGCAGATTGACGTCAACGGCGCCGGCGGTTTCGAAGACCAGACGCACCGGAACGGTCTGTCCTTCCGCGAAGGGTTCCGACACACCGAAGAACATCAGATGCATGCCGCCAGGCCCCAGTTGCACATCGCGCCCGGCGGGCACTTCTACACGGGCAACCGCGCGCATCTGCATCACGGCGCCGTTCATCGTCATTTCGTGGATTTCTACCCGCTGCGCGCGCGCGCTCGTTGCGCTCAGCAAACGATCCGCGCGACCTGTGTGATTGCTTATCGTGAGATATCCCGCCGCAACATCGACGCCCGCCGGGGTGGGCGCCGCCCACGCGTCATGCACGGCGAGTGCGGCTTGGGAACGCATTTCCTGCGCGGCCGAAGGTGTCGCGGGCGCCCCACATGCAGCGGCAATTGCGACGAAGATAAACGACAGCGGCAGCAAGGCTTTCATGCCTTGATCCTACGGGGTCCGCGGCGCCGCGTCACCATGCGCCCTCGGCGCGATCGCCTTCGCCCCACGCGGCATTCGCGCGCGGGACGAATGGCGTGGCGTTACGGCGTATTCGGATTGCCGTCGTTGGTTTCTTCGGCGGCTTGCTCAACCGCTTGGCCGGCGGCTTGCACGTCTTCGCCCACGCCTTCTACCGTGTTGCAGGCCGACACAACCGAAGCGCCGAGCAGCGCGAGAGCAATCAAGGGCGACGTAAACTTACGCATGAAACAACTCCATCTGAGTAGCGCCGCGCCGCCTCTAGCGGCGCGCGACGGTAAAACGCCGCGCTCCCGCCGCTGTTCCCGCGATGGCGATTAGTTGAGGTTGCCTGTGCTTTCGAAAAACAACGCTTGGCTGACGGCCGCGCGCACCATGTCCGGCGAATACGGCTTGGTGATCAAGAACGTCGG
>JADLHI010000169.1 GCA_020848895.1 Hyphomonadaceae bacterium | reverse complement strand
CGAGAGATTCCAGCCGCTGGGCTTCGGCGAAACGGTGTTGTTGTTCGAGCAAGGCCGTCTCGGCGGCGGCGCGGGCCTCAAGCTGGCGCAAGATCAGCGCCACCGCGAGGCTAAGCGCGATCAGCATGCCGGCGATAATGAGCCCGCCGACAACGGCTTCCTGACGCCAAGCGGCCAACGCTTGCGATTCCGCCAGCGACACCGCCACCACAAGATCGTTCTCGCGCGAGGACGCATAGGCCGTGATCATCGGCGCGCCGCCCTGTGTGATCGGCCCGCGGATAATCCCCTCGCCGCTGAGCACATGCGGGTCCACGTAGGAGTCGCCATCGAGGCGCGGCTCTTCAAGCAATACGGCGCCGTTGCGGTGAAGGACACGGACAACGCCGCCTTCGGCGTCGATGCTGCCGTAAAAGTTGCGGAGCGAGTCGGGTGCGAAGGTTGCGACGACCGCGCCGGTGATACGCCCGTGGCCGGTCAAGCGGCGGCCAAGCGGAACCTGCAGCTGACCATCACTGGACGAGACGAAAGGCGGTTCGGCAACGATCTCCGGCGCGTCATCTTCCCGCAGCGATTGGAATATCGCGCCTTCTGTCCGGTGCTCCCCGATCGTTTGCGGCAACGTCGATTGGCGAACGACGCCGGTGGCGTCGATGACCGAAAGCGAGCCGATTGTCGTGGCGCCGGCTTTGGCGGCTTCGAGCACCGCCTCCCATTGCTCACGCGGCCCGGCGGGGCCGCCCAGACGTTCGCTCTGCACCGCGATCTGCGTCAACCGCGCGTCCATCGCGCCCATCGTGCGATCGAGGTGCGCGCCAAGAATCGTACTATAGCTTTGCGCGCGATGGCGCGCGGCATCTATCGCGTTCTGGTGAAGGCCAGCAAAGCCGACCAGCGACACGATAACGACAAGAGCGCCAAACAGGCCGGCAACCGTCAGCACGCGCCGGCGCAAGTCCGCATAGGACAACGCGCTCGATACCGGTTGATGTGCCGCCGCAGCTTCCATGTCCGCTGCGATACCTCCTTGCCCTGCGCTCCGTGTAGCAATCGCTTCGCGCGCCGCGCCAGCAGATTTTACCGGCTGGCCATGCACCATGCCTCTGCTAGACACCGGCGCATGATTATCGCCGTCGATGGGCCGACTGCTTCGGGAAAAGGCACGGTCGCCAGGAACTTGGCTGAGCACTACGGGCTGAAGCGGCTCGACACGGGATCGCTTTACCGCGCTGTTGGTCTGGCAGTGCTCGATGCTGGCGGCGATCCGGCGGATGTGCGCGCTGCCGTGGCGGCGGCGGAAGCGCTCGATCTTGACGCCATCGACGAGAACCGCATTCGTTCGAGCGCCGCCGGATTGGCCGCCTCCAAGGTTGCGGTGATCCCCGAGGTGCGCGAGGTGCTCCGCCGCGCGCAAAAGGCGTTCGCCGCCGACCCCAGGGGCGCGGTGCTCGACGGGCGCGACATCGGCACCGTGATCTGCCCCGATGCAGACGTGAAGCTGTTCGTGACGGCTTCCTTGGAGGAGCGCACGCGCCGGCGGCTCGCTGAGCTTCGCGCACGAGGCGAGCAGATCAGCTTTGAGGAATTGCAGGCCCAGATCGCCGAGCGCGACGAGCGCGACATGACCCGCAAGGATTCACCGCTCTATCAGGCCGCGGACGCCCATTTGCTCGATACGACGGTGCTGTCGATCGAAGCCGCGGCAGCCGCCGCCTACGCCATTGTCGACCGCGTGATGGCCGCCCGGAGCTGAGTTTAAGGCCGGTCCTCGCTTGCTGGGCGGCGCCTCCCTATCTATAGAGAGCCCGCGTTCCCGAGGGTTTTACGAACCCCCGGGCCGTTTGGCGTTCACTTTAAGCCAAATCTAAGGACGGTCCCATGGTGGGGCCGAGACCGCCGGAACCAACCGGTTGGCCCTTATCATTGTTGGAGTTGAAATACGTATGGCGTCTGACACGCAAAATTCCTCATTGAACCCCACGCGCGATGATTTCGCCGCGCTGCTCGACCAGAGCCTCGGTTCAAAGGGCATGATTGAAGGCCGCGTTATGCCGGCCACCGTGGTTGCAATCGAACACGATTTCGTCGTTGTCGATATTGGCCTCAAGACCGAAGGCCGCATCCCACTCCGTGAATTCCTCGTCGATGACGGCGCCGGCCAACCGAAGCCGGGCGACATCGTCGAAGTCTATCTCGACCGCATCGAAAACGCGCTCGGCGACGCTGTCATCAGCCGCGAGAAGGCGCGCCGCGAAGAAGCCTGGACGCGTCTTGAAAAGTCGTTTGCGGCGCAAGAAGCCGTCAATGGCGCGCTCGTCGGCCGCGTGAAGGGCGGCTTCACCGTTGACCTCGGCGGCGCCAACGCGTTCCTGCCGGGATCGCAAGTCGATATTCGTCCGGTTCGCGACGTCGGCCCGCTGATGAACATCGTGCAGCCGTTCGCGATCCTGAAAATGGACCGTCAGCGCGGCAACATCGTCGTCTCCCGCCGCGCCGTGCTCGAAGAGAGCCGCGCTTCGGAACGCGCCGAAATCGTCGGCCAATTGCAGGAAGGCGAAATCCGCGAAGGCGTGGTCAAGAACATCACCGATTACGGCGCCTTCGTTGATCTCGGCGGCATCGACGGCCTCTTGCACGTCACCGACATGAGCTGGAAGCGCGTCTCGCACCCGAGCCAAGTGCTCAACGTGGGCGATACGGTGAAAGTCCAGATCGTGAAGATCAATCCGGATACCCAGCGCATTTCGCTCGGCATGAAGCAGCTGCTTACCGATCCGTGGGATGGCGTTGACGCGAAGTATCCGGCTGGCGGCAAGTTCACCGGCCGCGTCACCAACATCACCGACTACGGCGCATTCGTTGAACTTGAGCCAGGCGTCGAAGGCCTGGTGCACGTCAGCGAAATGAGCTGGACCAAGAAGAACCTGCACCCGTCAAAAATCCTGAGCACGTCTCAGGAAGTCGACGTGCAGGTGCTCGACGTGGATGGCGAAAAGCGCCGCATCTCGCTCGGCATCAAGCAAGTGCAAGCCAATCCGTGGGATGCGTTCGTCGCCGAACACGGCGTCGGTTCGGTCATCGAAGGCGAGATCAAGAACATCACCGAGTTCGGTTTGTTCGTGGGCCTCACGCCGGAACTCGACGGCATGGTCCACCTCTCGGACATCGCTTGGGACGCGCAGGGCGAAGAAGCCCTCGCCCGCTTCAACAAGGGCGATGTGGTGAAGGCGAAGGTTCTCGACGTTGACGTCGAGAAAGAACGCATTTCGCTCGGCATCAAGCAGGTCGACAGCGACCCGATGGCCGATGCGGACTTCAAGCGCGGCCAGATCATCACGGCGGAAGTCGTCGATGTGGCGACCGGCGGCATCGAAGTCGCGTTCGGCGAAGGCAATGCCCTGCGCACCTTCATCCGCAAGTCTGACCTCTCGCGCGATCGCCAAGAGCAACGCGCTGACCGCTTCTCGGTCGGCGATCGTCTCGATGCGATGGTGACGGGCTTCGACAAGGCGACCCGCAAGGTCTCGCTGTCAGTGAAGGCCATGGAACTCGCCGACGAAAAGGAAGCGATCGCCCAGTTCGGCTCGTCGGATTCCGGCGCTTCGCTTGGCGACATCCTCGGCGCCGCGCTGAAGGACAAGAAATAAGCCGTATCGGACCGCCGCCTTTCCAGGCGGCAGTTTTGAGGCCCGGCGGCGACGCCGGGCCTTTTTCTTGGCCTTTTCAAACGGATGGGTGTTGACGTAAGGTGCTGACCGGTCCTCTATCGCCTCAACGGGGAACTCAAGGGATCGCACATGTTGCGCTCAGAGCTGGTCAACCGGCTGCAAGAAGAGATGGGCTCACTCAAAGCGGCCGAAATCGAACACGCGGTGGACATCGTCCTCGACGAGGTTGCCGTCGCTTTGGCCCAGGGCGGACGGGTCGAGTTACGCGGATTTGGCGCCTTCTCAGTGCGCAAGCGCGACGCCCGGACTGGCCGCAACCCGCGCACGGGCGCGACGGTGAAGGTCGAGGCCAAGAAGGTGCCGTTCTTCAAGCCCGGCAAGGAGCTGCGTCTCAAAGTGAACGGCGGCGAAGAACCGTAGCAGCGGAAGATCGCAGTCCGCGAGGGAACCGGAACGACGGCTAGGCGGTTTTGTTCCCTGATTCAGGCGGGACCTACGAAGAAATAACATGGCTACCGACGATTTGCCGCCCGGGCCGCACGCAGCCTCCGAGAGCGAGATCATGGCGGCCCGCCTGGCGACCATTGTTGCCAATTCGGATGACGCGATCATCTCCAAGACGCTGGGCGGCGTTATCACCTCATGGAACGGCGGCGCCGTCCGCATCTTCGGCTACGAGCCTGAAGAGATGATCGGCCAGCAGATCTCCAAGATCATTCCGCCAGAATTGCTGCACGAAGAAAAGGACATCATCGCCCGGCTCTCGCGCGGCGAACGGATCGAACACTTCGAGACAGTGCGCGTCGCCAAGGATGGTCGGCGCGTTGATATTTCTCTCACCGTATCGCCGATGCGCGACTCCGCGGGGCGCATCATCGGGGCCTCGAAAGTCGCGCGCGACATCACCGAGCGCCGCCGCGCTGAAGAAACCCAGCGCCTACTGATCGACGAACTCAATCATCGCATCAAGAACACGCTGGCGACAGTTCAGGCCATCGCCACACAAACGCTGCGGCGCGCCGCGACGCCGGCCGATTTCGTCGACAGCTTCAACGGACGGATCAAGGCTCTGGCGCGCGCCCATGCGCTCCTCACCGGCAGCTCTTTCCAAAGCGCGGAAATCACCGACCTGGTGCGCGAGCAATTGCTGTTCGGCAGCGAGGAGGATCACCGTATCTCACAGTCGGGCCCGGCGCTGACATTGGAGGCGCAGCCGGCCCTGCATCTGGCGCTGGTGCTGCACGAACTAGGCACGAACGCGCGCAAGCATGGTGCGCTGTCGGTGGTGGGCGGCTTGGTTTCGGTGCGCTGGCAAGTCCAATCCGGCGATGGCCGCCAGCTCCGACTGAGCTGGCGCGAAGCTGGCGGCCCGCGCGTCAGCGCGCCCACAACGCAGGGCTTCGGTTCGGTGCTGATCGAAAACAGCCTGCGCGCGTATGGCGGCGAAGTGGCTGTCACCTACGCCGAGGAAGGCGTTGTCTGCGAGATTACGCTGCCGTTGTCGGACCTCAGTCACCCGATCGGGGCGCTGGCGCGCGAAACAAATTCGCTGGGCCTCGGCGCGCCGCAGCGCCGCATCGAAGGCAAGCGCATCCTGATCGTCGAGGATGAACCGCTGATCGGCATGGTGCTGACCGATTATTTGCTAGATGCCGGCTGCGAAGTCGCCGGCCCCGCTCAAAGCGCCGAAAAGGCCGAGCAGATGGCGGCCAACGAAGCCATCGATGCGGCCTTGGTCGACGGCAATCTGGCGGGACGACGCGTCGATCACATCGTGTCGGCGCTCCGCGCGCGCCGCATTCCGTTCGCGTTTGTGACGGGGTATGGGCGTGACGCGCTCCCGCAGGGCTTCGAGGAAGCGCCGATTATCGAAAAGCCGTTCACTGAAGAGCAGGTTATCGCAACGCTCCAGCGGATCCTGAACAACGTCGTACATTTGCATTCGGGCCGCGTCGAAGCCTAAGCCGGTTTCGCCCGCGAAGCGCTCTTCATCCACGCCGCGAACTTCAGCAGCACGGCGCCGCCGAGCAACGTCAGCGTTGGAATAGCCAACCACGGCTTATCTTCAAGGCGTCCAAGATAAGACGTGAAGAAGATCGCGGCGATGACGATGCCGCCAATCGTGTGGAGCAGCTTCCAATTGCGCGGACCGAGCGTGCGCACAGACCAATCGTTCGACGTCAGCGCCATCAACGCCACCATCACGTAGCCGAAACCGCCTCCGTAAATGGTGGTGAGGCTGCGCGGCGTCGCGAACACGAGCACCGCAATGAGGAGCGCGCCGAGATGTACGAAATGCGCCGCCGCAAAGCCCAGACCAACCGCGCGCCGTCGGCGCAGCAGCACGCCGCGCCAGCCGCCAGGCCAGAGTCTCGCAAGCGCCGAGGCTGACCACGCGGTGATGAACCAAAAGAACGAAAAGCGCGCCGTGAGGCGCGCCGCCGCCGCTGCGCCGTCAGCAGTCCATCCGCCTTCGAGCATAAAACCCAGTGCGGCGATGGCTGCAGCGGCAAGTGTTGAAACCGCAATGATCATTGGCGTCGAAACGCGCCTGCCTGCTGTCATAGAGCTTTACTCCCCTCTCTGACCTAGCAACGCGCGGCAAATCCTGCCAAGGCTGGCCGAAGCACCTTTTTCGGAGACGCGCTTATGTCCATGCTCAAGGAATTCCGGGAATTTGCCCTCAAGGGCAATGTCGTGGACCTCGCGGTCGGCGTGATCATCGGCGCGGCGTTCGGGACAATCGTCTCATCGCTGGTCGATGACATGATCATGCCTCTGGTTGGCGCCGTGACAGGCGGCCTCGATTTCTCCAACTACTTCGTGCCGCTCTCAGGTGCGGTTACGGCGACGACGCTCGATGCGGCGCGCGAGCAAGGCGCTGTGTTCGCCTACGGGAAATTTCTGACGGCGGTGCTGAAGTTTGCGATCGTCGCGTGGGTCATGTTCCTGATCATCCGCGCCATGAATGCGATGAAGCGCAAGCAGGAAGTCGCGCCTCCGCCAGTCGCCGAGACGCCGGCCGACATCAAGCTGCTCACGGAAATTCGTGATCTGCTAAAAAAATAAGACAGTGGGCAATTGGCAGTGGGCAGTAGGGAAGTTGCTTGCCCACTGCCCACGCCCTACTGCCTATTGCCGCTACCATGCCTGACGCCAAAATCTGCGGGATCACCACGCCGGAAGCGCTCGACGCCGCCATTGAGGGCGGCGCACGTTTTGTCGGCTT
>JADLHI010000168.1 GCA_020848895.1 Hyphomonadaceae bacterium | reverse complement strand
TGCCCACGTTCCAGAAATCGTGCGGCGACGATTGATCAACCTTCAAGTATCCACGGATACGCGCCGCCGCTGGCAGGTTGGAGCGCGGGCCTCCGGCCCGCATTTTCCCAAGCCTTTCAAGCAAACGCGCCATAGCGGGCCAGAGGCCCGCGCTTCAACCTTTGTTGGATAGAGACAAACTTATCCTACAGCCGCACAACGCGCGCACACTCAGCGCCGCCGCACACGGGAGATTTCAGAGACGTCCGAAACTTTGAGATGTGCGGCGACGGTCGGAGTGGTTCTGCTTTCGGGGAGTGAAACCGAAAGGTCCAGCGCAACGGAAGCGCTGCACTCAGCACCGGCGAAAAGAGCATGGAGCTAAGCCCCAGAGGGACAGGTCGTCGATGGCGGCGGGTCCCCGAACATCCATCGTTCAGGTGGCGAGCCGGCGAAAGCCGGCGTTCAACAACTCCTCGGTCTCAAGCCGGGAAAAACGATCGACAAACGGGGCGCGTGAAGCGCGCGCGATGTTGGGAGACCACCATCGCAATCCTGAAGAGACTACTCAGCGCGGATCACGCGCCCCGGCTCCCACTGGAGTGGAGATGTTTTTCCGGCGTCCTTGCTTTGAAGGCGCAATGCGCCGACGCGCGCCCATGGTCGCGGTGGCTGTCCAAATTCCGCCGTTTCTCGCGCCTGGAGCCTGCGAAAGGGCTGACACAAGCCCGTGAAAGCAGAATGCTAGCGTCGCCAGCCATTGACGGGTAAGAAGGCCCGTACCAGTTCATTACGGTAAAGTCAGGATTCGCGACTCTCCCATGCCGACCATCGCCCTTGTCGACGACGACGAGAATATCCTCGCCTCCCTGAAGGTCCTGTTTGAGGGCGAGGGCTATACTGTGCGCTCCTACACCGATGGCGCCACGGCGCTCGCCGCGCTTTCCGAAACGCCGCCCGACATCGCCGTCCTCGACATCAAGATGCCGCGTATGGACGGCGTCGAGGTGCTGCGCCGTCTGCGCCAGGCTTCGAACCTGCCAGTCATCTTCCTCACCTCGAAGGATGACGAGATGGACGAAGTCGTCGGCTTCAACGTCGGCGCCGACGACTACATCAAAAAGCCATTCTCCCAACGCCTGCTCAGCGAGCGTGTGAAGGCGCTGTTGCGGCGCACCCGCGCAGGCACGCCTGGAGCGGAGGCGGCGAGTGACAAGAAGCCCATCGTTCGCGGCGAGCTTACGCTTGATCCGAACCGTCACGCCTGTACTTGGAAAGGCGAACAGGTTCGCCTCACGGTCACCGAATTTCTCATCCTGCAAGCGCTCGCGCAGCGTCCCGGCTACGTCAAAAGCCGCGATCAGCTGATGGACGCTGCCTATGACGATCAGGTCTATGTCGACGACAGAACAATCGACAGCCACATCAAGCGGCTCCGCAAGAAGTTCCGCGACATCGACGGCGACTTCGACGCGATCGAAACCCTCTATGGCGTCGGCTACCGGTACAACGAAGCCTGACGGGATTTTCCGCGCGCTGCTGCGCTCGCGCATTGCGCGGATTATCTTCATCTGGAATTCGGTTGGTCTTGCCGTCCTGATCCTGGGCGTGCTGCTGCTGACGGAAATGCGCGCCGGCCTCACCGAAGCGCAATTTCGTAACCTGCGCACGCAGGGCGAGTTGATCACCAACCTGCTGATCGAAACCGGCACGGTTGAGGGCGATCCCTACCCCTACATCAACGAAAGCGCCGTGCGCCTGGTGCTGCACCGCATCTTGCCGCCGATCGCGGAGGGGGCGCGGTCCGGGGTGGGGCGTCCGCGCGTGCGCGTGTTCGACGCCGATGGCCGCCTCATCGCCGATAGCGACGTCATCTACGATGAAATCCGCACCACCCCGATCGAAGACGATCAAAGCCTAGGAGAGAAGATTGAGAGCGCGGCGCGGCAAGTCGAGTACATGCGCCTCACGCCTTGGCGGCCAACGACGACGCTTGAGGAAGAGCAAAGCCGCGCCATGCGCGGCGAAATCGTCGATGGCGAGCGGCTGAACGAGCGCGGCGAGCGCGTCGTCTCCGTCACCGTGCCGCTGCGGCGCGTGCAGCAGGTCATGGGCACGGTCACCACCGAAAGCGCCGATGTTGAGCGCATCCTGGTGGCCGAGCGCGCCAGCATGATCCCTTTCATGATTGGCGCGACCATCGCGATCTTTCTCTCTTCGCTACTGCTTGCGCTGTTCATCGCCCGCCCGCTGCGCCGCCTCGCCAGCGCCGCCGACTCGCTGCGTCTCACCGGCGCCACGCGCCTGGCTTTGCCAGAAGATTCTCGCCGTAAGGACGAAATCGGCGCGCTCGCGCATTCACTTGAAGCCATGACCGGCGCGCTTGCCGATCGCATCGACGCTAACGAGCGCTTTGCCGCCGACGTCAGCCACGAGATCAAGAACCCGCTGGCGTCGATCCAATCCGCCGTCGCCTCCGCGCGCTCAGCGACGACGCCGGAACAGCAAGCGCAAATGCTGGGCATCGTCGCGCAGGATGTGCAGCGGCTCGATCGTTTGATCACGGACATCGCCCGCGCCAGCCGCATCGAAGCGGAAACCGCCAAGCTTGACCTCAGCCGCGTCGACCTCGGCGCGCTGCTCTTCGAACTTACGCGCGCCTACGCAACGCCGCCGGACGAGCCAGCGCCAGTCACAGTCTCCTTCAATGGCGCAAAGCCAGAAGGCCTGATCGTGATGGGGCAGGCGGGACCGCTCGGACAAGTCTTCCGCAATCTGGTCGACAACGCCCGTTCGTTCAGTCCCCAAGGCGGCCTTGTCTCGGTCTCGGCCGCGATCGAGCGCAGCAAGGATGGCGCGATCGTGCGCGCCATGGTCGAAGACCAAGGGCCCGGCATTCCGCCGGAAAACCTGGAGACGGTGTTCGAGCGCTTTTATACGCAGCGGCCCAAGGGCGCCGCATTCGGCGGTAATTCGGGCCTTGGCCTTTCCATCGCCCGCCAGATCGTGACCTCCTATGGCGGTCGGATTTACGCCCAGAACAAGGATGGCCTGGGTCGCGGCGATAGCGGCGGCGCTCGCCTGATCGTGGAATTGCCGTTGGCGCCCTAAGATGCTGGTCGAAAACTGTAATCCGGGTGCGGCTTTTGCTTCCTCCGGCGCCGACGAAGGCCTATGTAGGCGCCCTTATCCGGGCCCACTGGCGGGTGGCGGGAGTAGTACCGAATGATTGGCGTCGTGGTTGTGTCCCACGGCCGTCTGGCTGACGAATTCGTCGCCGCGGCCGAGCACGTTCTTGGACCCCAGGACCAGATGCGCGCTATCGCCATCGGACCTAATGACAACATGGAAGAGCGCCGCGGCGATATCATCGATGCGGTGCGCACCGTCGACAAGGGCGACGGCGTTGTCATTCTCACCGACATGTTCGGCGGCACGCCTTCGAACCTCGCCATCTCCGTGATCAATCAAGTGAAAACCGAAGTGATCGCCGGCGTGAACTTGCCGATGCTGATCAAGCTGGCCGAAGTTCGCGACAAGGTCAGCCTGCCCGAAGCGGCGCTTGCTGCACAGGACGCCGGACGGCGCTATATTCGAGTCGCCTCGGTGGAGCTCGCCGGCGGCGCGGCCTAATCCTGGCCGTCAGATACGGGCGAGACCATGACCATCACGCGCACGCTGACGATCGTGAACAAGAAGGGTTTGCACGCGCGCGCCTCGCGCAAGCTGGCTGAACTGGCGCTCGGCTATGACAACACCCGCATCAGTGTGCGCAAGGAAAGCGATGAGGCCGACGCCCGTTCACTGATGGACTTGATGATGCTGGGCGCGGGCATTGGCGACGAAGTCGAGATCGAGGCCCGCGGCCCTCAAGCCGAAGAAGCCATGGCCGCCGTCGAGGCGCTGATCATCGCGAAATTTCACGAGGACGATTGAAGACGAGGGCGTTGCCCCGTCTTTGCCGCAATCTCTGCATCTGTCCGCTAAGCTCTAAGCGGGGAATTCATGCGTTCAATCGTTCAAGCTGCCGCCATCGCCGGCGCGTTCTTCTTCTGCGTGGGCGCCGCGAGCCCGCCGCGGATCGACTATACGCTGACCCCCATCCTCGAAAACGGGGATCTCACTGCCGTCCAGATCGATCTCAGCTTCCGCGGCGAGGCCGATGGCGAAAGCGATCTGCGCCTGCCCGATAGTTGGGGCGGGCAGAACGAGCTGTGGCGCAGTGTTCAAGCGATCGAGATCGTGTCCGGCGCCACGAATTTGCGCAACGGCGAACAGCCTAATCAGCGCATCCTCACCAACCGGCCAAACGCACGCGTCCACGTCCGCTATCGCGTCATTCAAGATTGGGATGGCGTTCCGCGCGCCGAGCTTGGCAACAGCTACCGCGCAACAGTTCAACCCAGCTACTTCCACCTGATCGGTAACGCCGTGCTGGTCACGCCGGGCGCGGCTAACAACGATTCACCCGTCCGCTTCCGCGTGCGCCATCTGCCGCGCGGTTGGAGTTTCGCATCCGACCTTCAGCATCCGCGCCTCACGCTTGAGAAGGTGTGGTCGAGCGTCATCGTTGGCGGCGACTTTCGTATCCTGCGCGATCCGCACTCGAACGTGCAGCTCGCTATTCGCGGCGCGTGGAGTTTCGAGGATCGGCAATTGCTCGATCAGGCCGCTGGCATCATCTCCGCGCATCGTCGCTTCTGGAACGATCCGAGGTCACCTTATCTGGTGACGGTGCTGCAGCTTGCGGGTCCCGAAGGTTGGGTCTCCGTTGGCGGCACTGGCCTTGACGATGCCTTCGCGTTCTTCGCCACGCCGAACGGGGAACAAGACACCATTATCCGCACACTCGCACACGAGAGCTTCCACACGTGGGTTCCGGGCCAGATCGGCGATCTGCCGCAGGACGATCAGGCGCTCCAATACTGGCTCTCCGAAGGGTTCACCGATTTCTACACCGCGCGGATGCTGGTGCGCGGCGGCCTCTGGACGCCGGAGCAGTTTGCAGCCGATCTCAACGAAGGGCTGCTCGCCTACGCGCAGTCGCCGGTCCGTACGGCGCCCAATTCGCGCATTCTCGCCGACTTCTGGACCGACCGCGACGTTCAGCGCATGCCATATCTGCGCGGCCGCTTGCTCGCGATGATCTGGGATGCGCGCCTGCGACAGAACGGGCGCGGTTTCGATGACGTCGTCCATGCCATGCGCGCCCGCGCTGCGCACGGCGGGCAATATGCAGAGGAAGTTTTCGTCGCGTCCGCGCCCGCGCTGGGCCTCGATCTTGGCGCCGATATCCAGACTTATGTGACAAACGGCGAGGCGATCTTATTGCCCGAAGCTCTGCTCGCGCCCTGCGGCCGCCTCGCCACACGCGAGGCGCCGGTCTTCCATCGCGGCTTCGACATTCAGGCCACACAAGCTAACAACAACATCATCGCCGGCGTCGATCCTGGATTGCCCGCCTATGCGGCGGGCCTGCGCGACGGCATGGTGCTGATCCGGCGTGATGGGGGCGAAATCGGCAACGCCGAGATGGAAATCGCTTATGTCGTCCGCGACGGCGATACAGAGCGCACGTTCCGGTACATGCCGCGCGGGCGCGGGACGTTCACGACGCAGCGTCTGGAATTGGTACAGAACCTGGAAGGCGAACATCTCGCGCAATGTCTGCGAGCGATTGCCGGCTGATGCGAAGGAGGGAGCATGCAGATCGACATCGCTGAGGCGCTCGGACTTGTCGCCGGCTTTGTAGGCGCGTTCGCCTTCGCTCCGCAGGCGTTCAAGATCATCCGCGAGCGCGACGCGTCGGGCGTTTCGGGGCTGACCTACGCCATGGTGTTCACCGGCGCAGTGCTGTGGGGCGCCTACGGCGTCCTGCGCGGCGCGCCGTCCATCATGCTGTGGAACGCGGTTGCGGCCGGCCTCGCAGCGACTGTCCTGGTCCTCAAGTTGCGCCGGTCGTCGCGCTAGGTTTCAGGGTGCGCTCAAACTCCACTTCCCCGAGGCGTTGAACCAAGCGCAGCAGCGGCGCCAGCCGCGCGAATATCTCGCGGATGCAGCATGGGATATGCACGCCTAAAGCGCGCAAATCCTATGAATCCCGTGCGTTCGGGTGATCGTAGGGGCATCTTCAACGCAGCTCGGCAGGGAGGCTGCTCCTATGATTACGCCTGAAAACCAAGCCGCCATGACCGCATGGCTGCAGAACGACGCGCCGAAAATTCTTCTGGCGCTGGTGATTGTCGTGGTGGCGCATTTCGCGGCGAAGGCTGTGAAGTGGGCGATTGCAAAGGCCATCGACCGCATTCCGTTCTTCGCACGGCGCGATGGCTCAGGCTCGGCCGGCGTGCGCCCGGCGGTCGATGTCGGCGAACGCATTGGCGAAGTAGGCTACTGGCTGGTTTGGCTCCTGGGCCTCATCGCCGCGCTCAACGTCGTCGGGCTCTCGGACGTCGTCGATCCGCTCAACGGCATGGTCAGGGAATTCCTGCACTTCTTGCCGTCGGTCGTGGGCGCCGCGCTGATCTTCTTTGTCGGCTTCGTGCTCGCCACTGTCGTACGGCGCATGGTGGAAGCAACGGTTGAAGCGGTCGAACTCGATCGCCGCCTGATCGATGCCGGCCTGACGCACACCCCGAAAGGCCCGGGCCTTGCCCGCTTGCTTGGCTTGCTGGCGTTCACGCTCATCATCATCCCGGTCTCGATCGCGGCGCTGCAAGCGCTCAACATCACCGCGATCTCGGATCCGGCCACCCGCATGCTGGCCGACATCCTTGCGACCATTCCGAAAGTGATCGGCGCGGCGCTGATCATCTTCATCGCCTATCTGATCGGCCGTTGGATCATGACGCTGACGGAGGAGGGCCTGAAATCGATCGGCTTCGACGCCATCATCTCCTCGATCGCCAATGCCGAACCGATCCGCGTCGGCCGCGAAAAGATGGACCTGACGCCGGGTGTCGACACCATCGACTTTTCGAAGTTCCCGCCATCCCGGATGATCGGTCTGGCGGTGCTGATCGGCATCGTTCTGTTTGCTTCGGTTGAAGCGGCGAACATGCTGGGCTTCACGGCGATGAGCGATACGCTGCGCAATGTCGTTGGCGGTGCGGGCAATCTCTTGCTCGGCGCTATCATCATCGCGCTCGGCGTGTTGCTGGCCAATATCCTCGCCGCGGCCACGCAACGCTCCGACAAACCGTCGTCCGAAATCATGTCCGTGCTCGTGCGCTGGGGCGTCATCGCCTTGGCGACCGCGATGGGTCTGACGCAAATGAACGTCGGCTCGCAGATCATCGTGCTGAGCTTCGGCCTGATCCTGGGTTCGGTGGCGGTGGCGGTGGCGATCGCTTTCGGCGTCGGCGGCCGCGACGCCGCCAAGCGCTTGCTCGACCGCTGGACCAGCGGCTCGTAACGACGCCAACGCACTGAAAAGATTGAGCCGCCGGGTTCCGCCCGGCGGCTCTTTCGCATCTTGCGCATGCACTTGCGCCGGTTGGCAGCCGCATCAGCCTTTGCTACACCGCGCCCGCTTCCCGAGGAGCGTTGCGACGGCATTGCTTGCCGCCAGGCTCGGGAGGCTTCCACTTTGGAAACGACGCTCGCGAACTCTCGAAGGAGGGCGCGCGATGAGCGCTAAAGATTACGTCGTGAAAGATATCGGTCTCGCAGACTGGGGCCGCAAGGAAATCGAAATCGCCGAAACCGAAATGCCGGGCCTCATGGCCGTGCGCAAAGAGTTCGGCCCCAAGCAGCCGCTGAAGGGCGCCCGCATCGCCGGCTCGCTGCACATGACCCTCCAAACCGCCGTGCTGATCGAAACGCTGCAAGCTCTCGGCGCTGAAGTGCGTTGGGCCTCGTGCAACATTTTCTCGACCCAAGACCACGCCGCCGCCGCGATCGCCGCAAAGGGCACGCCGGTTTTCGCAGTGAAGGGTGAGAGCCTCGAAGAATACTGGGACTACACCCACCGCATCTTCCAATGGCCGAACGGCCAATACGCCAACATGATCCTCGACGATGGCGGCGACGCGACTTTGCTTTGCGTGATGGGTCCGAAAGCCGAAAAGGACGCCGACTTCCTCGAACATCACTCGAACGAAGAAGAGCAGGCGCTCTTCGGCATGATCAAGAAGTACCTGAAGGAAAAGCCCGGCTTCTACGAAGCCATCCGCGCGTCGGTGAAGGGGGTTTCGGAAGAAACCACCACAGGCGTGCACCGCCTCTATGAAATGGCCAAGCGCGGCGATCTGCCGTTCCCGGCTATCAACGTCAACGACAGCGTCACCAAGTCGAAGTTCGACAACCTCTATGGCTGCCGTGAATCTCTCGTCGACGCGATCCGCCGCGGCACCGACGTCATGCTCTCAGGCAAAGTCGCCGTCGTCGCCGGCTACGGCGATGTCGGCAAGGGCTCGGCCGCTTCGCTCCGCCAAGGCGGCGCACGCGTGATGGTCACCGAAATCGATCCGATCTGCGCGCTGCAAGCGGCGATGGAAGGCTACCAGGTCGTCACCATGGAAGAGGCGGCGCCGAACGCCGACATCTTCGTGACCGCCACCGGCAACAAGGACGTCCTCACCGTCGAGCACATGCGCGCGATGAAAAACAACGCCATCGTTGCAAACATCGGCCACTTCGACAGCGAAATTCAGATCGCCGGCTTGAAGAACTTCAAGTGGGACGAGATCAAGCCGCAAGTCCACCACGTGGAATTCCCGGACGGCAAGAAGATCATCGTGCTCTCCGAAGGCCGTCTCGTTAATCTCGGCAACGCCACCGGTCACCCGAGCTTCGTGATGTCAGCCTCGTTCACCAACCAAACGCTCGCGCAAATCGAGCTTTGGACGAACGGCAAGGCCTATAAGAACGAAGTCTACACGCTGCCGAAGCACCTCGATGAAAAGGTCGCGACGCTCCACCTCGAAAAACTCGGCGTGAAGCTAACGAAACTCAGCAAAGAGCAAGCTGATTATATCGGCGTGCCCACCGCCGGCCCGTTCAAGCCGGATCACTATCGCTACTAAGCGCTACGCGAACGCTCTCCCCGCCAGCGGCGGGGAGAGCGCCTCGTGAACCACTTGTCACACTGGCCAAAAAGGCGTTCCCTCGGCTCTGCATGTGGCGGGAGGAATGGCCATGACAGCCCTTTTTCGAAGCGCGTTGCTTGGCATCGCACTGCTGGCCGCCGCCGCGGCGCCGGCGAGCGCGCAAAGCATCAGCCAGCAATCGGCGCAATTGTTGAGCCAATTGCGCAACGAAATTTCTTCGCGAGAGAACAACGCGCCGCGAACGAAGGCAATCAGTTGCTCAATGCTGAGGTCGCCACATTGGCGCAAGGCGAAACGCGCACCACGCATCTGGTGGCCAATTGGGGCGGCATCATCACCGTGAGCGGTTATTGCGCCGCCGGATGCGGTGACTTGGACATCGCCATTCTCGATGCCAACACCGGCGCCGAAGTCGTGGTCGATGTGGCGGCCGATAACACGCCGATCGTGACCTTCCAGTCGCTCGCGTCGAGCGACTACAATCTGCGGGTCACCATGTACAATTGCGCCGACAAATGTCTCTACGTGACAGCCAGCTATTGGCGCTCACAGTGATCCGCGCGTCATCGCTGCTTGCGGTGATCTTCGCGGTGCTCGCGCTTCACTGAATCTTGGCGCCGCGCCGTTCCTGCACGCTCTGGATATAGCTCAGCAGCGCGTCGATATCTTCCGCGGAGAGCGTGAACTCCGGCATGTCCGGATGACCCACAAGCACGCCTTCGGCGAACGCTTCCTCAAGCTGGTCCACGCGATAGTTCTGCGACAGGTAGCGGAACGGCGGCGCCATTGGATGGCGGCTGTCGCCGGAACGCCCGATCGCGTGGCAGCTTGAGCAATTGGCCACAGCCAAGTGATGCCCGCGTTCGATGCGCGCGGCCTCAGGCGGACGCGTGGAGGCGGCCGTCGCGGGCATGTCCCCTGTTGCGCACGCCGTAAGCGCACACGATGCGCTCAATACCAGCGCCGCAAGCACCGCCCGATAGGCTGTGATCATCGCCATTTGCGACCGCCTCCGCCATGACCATGATCCGATGGCCACGCGTGGCTTTGATCTTGCGCAAACTCACATCGCGCCGTTGCCCGCAGCTTACGCGGGCGGATAGAAGAGGCTGGGACAGACCTTCGCATGCTCATCCGTACCACCCGCACTCTATCGACATGGGCGATGCGCGCGCTGTTCTATGCGGCGCTATTCGGCGTGGTCGTGCTGGCGCACATGGCTATCGGCGGCGTCCTGCGGGCGCAAGGGTGGGGGAGCGGCGCGGCGCTGTTTGCGGCCGGCGCTGCGGTCCTGGTTCTCGTTATCGTGGCGGCCAACGCCGCCGAGTGGATTCGCGACCGCCTGCGCGAACGCCGCGAAATGCAACGCGTCCAGCAGCGTTTGCCGAGCGGCCCGTGTTGCGTGGTTTGGCGGGCGCCCGAGGAAGAAAAGAGCGTGCGCCAGCTGATCGAACAGGATGAAGACGATCACACCGACATGCCATGGGACATCGTTGGCCCGCTGCGGGCGCGGTATCCAAGGCTGGCGCGCAGACTGGGTGTCGAAGGCATCGCCATCGCCGAGTTCGAGGTTGGCGCCGACGGGCGCGCCAAGAACATCAATTGCGTCGATGCTTGGCCGTCCGACGTGTTCTACGAGGCCGCCCGGGAGGCGCTGCTGCACGCCAAGTTCCAGCCGAAGGACGTCCACGTCCGTTTCGGCGCGAGTTACAAGATGCCGTTCGTGTTCAGAATCTCCGGCGCCTCGAAGGCGCGCGACGCCGGCCGGCGCGCCCGCACGCTGCGCCCGACCTTGGTGGCGGCGCAACAAGCCGTGGAAAACCTGCGCCAGCAAGGTGGCTCGCAGCGTTAACCAATTGATATATCTTAACTTAACCGCTCATTCACCCTTTTAGCCTTTTGTTAACGCTTCCCCGCAGCAGCACGCGTGCAAACGCGCGCTCAAACCGGGAAACTAGCCCTTGGGGCTCGGCGATTCGTTTCGCTGGAAGATGGAATTAGGGGTCGGCATTGGACGGAAGCTTGCTCGTAGCGGCTGGCTCGGCCGCGATTGCGATCGCAGCGTTGCTGTGGGCGATCCGCGTCACCGAAGGTGCGCGCGGCAGCGTCGCCGCGTGGAAGAAGCGCTCGCGCGAACTTGAGGACACTGTCGCGTGGGCCGACGCGGTCTTCGGCGCACACCCCGGCGTGGTGCTGATCTGGGAAGATACGCTCGCCGACAGCGAAACCGATTGGGGCAAGCCGCGCGTGTACGGGAGCCCATTGGCGCTGGCTTCGCTGCTGCGCTTTTCCGGCGCTGCGCACGCCGCCGAACCCGCCATCCGCATCCTGCAAGGCTTGACCGGTTTCGACGCGCGGGGCGCGACGGGCGTCATCACCCGCCTTGCGCCGGCGTTGCAGCGCTTGCGCCGCGAAGGCGCGCCGTTCTCGCTCACTATCTCGACGCCTGACGGCGTCTATGTCGAAGTTGACGGGCGCACCGCCGGTGCGCGCGCGGTCGTTTGGATTCTCGACGCCAGCGTGCGCGGCGTGGAAGAGGGCGGCGCAGGCGGCCGCATCGATGGCGCAACCGAAGTCATCGCCCGCGATCCTGCCGCGTTCCTCGAAATGTGGAACGAAGCGCCGTTCATGGCTTGGCGCGTCGACGGCGGTCTTCGCCTGCAGTGGGCAAACCCGACATACCTCACGGCGCTCGAAGCAAAGTCGCTCGCGCAAGCCGTCGATCGCAACCTTCAGCTGGATCAGGGCGCGACCGATCTCGCGCGCAAAGCCATCGAAACCGGCGAGTCCGTTGAAGAAACGCGCTCCGCCGTTGTCGGCACCCAGCTTCGCACGTTGCGTTTGCGCGTCAGCCCCGTTGCCGGCGGCGCCGCCGGCCTTGCCGTCGATGTCACCGAAAGCGAAGCGGCGAGCGAGCAGATGTCGCGCCAGCAGCGCGCACACGATGAAACGCTGAACCATCTGGCCGAAGGCATCGCCGTGTTCGACGACGGCAAGCGCCTTGTCTTCCACAACCGCGCCTTCGAACAAATGTGGGGCCTCGATGCGGCGTTCCTGCAGGACCGCCCCTCACACGCCGCGTGGCTCGATTACCTGAAAGAAAAGCGCAAGCTGCCGGCGCATGCGAATTACGCTGAATGGCGCGCGCGTGAACTGGCGCTCTATCAAGAGCATGAAGGGTTGCCGGAAGATTTCTGGGTGCTGCCCGATAGCCGCATGTTCCGCATCGCGCGCCAGCCGCACCCCGGCGGCGGCATGCTGATGATCTTCTCGGACATTACCAATGAAGTCGCGCTGAAGAGCTCGTACGACGCGCTGCTGCAAACCCAGAAGGCCGCGCTCGATAAACTGCACGAAGCCGTCGTGGTGTTCGGTCTGGATGGCCGCTTGAAGCTGCACAACAGCGCCTTCGGCGCCATGTGGAAGCTCGAAGCCGGCGCTATCGAAAACGAAATGGCGTTCGATAAGGTCATCGCCGCCTGCGAGCATCTGTTTCACGATCGCGCGACCTGGGCGCAGATCCGCGCCCGCATCACCGATCCGTCGCCCGAAGCGCGCACCGAGTTCCGCGGTGAAATGCGCCGGAGCGATGAGAGCGTGCTCAAATTCCTCACCCGTCCGCTGCCGGATGGCGCGACGCTCGTCGCTTTCCAGGACATCACCGCCGACCGGCGCGTCGAAGATGCGCTGCGCGAACGCGCCGAGGCGTTCGAGGAAGCCGACAAGCTGAAGGGCCAGTTTGTCGAGAACGTCTCCTACCAGCTGCGTAATCCGCTGCAGGCGATCTTCGGCAACGCCGAATTGCTGCAACACAAGGTGTTTGGCCCGCTTAACGATCGCCAGATCGAGCAGGTGGGGTCGATCATCGAAGCTTCCGGCTCGCTCTCCAAGCTGATCGACAACATTCTCGATGTCGCCATGGTCGAAGCCGGCAATGTACAGCTCGATCGCGCGTCGATGGATATCTACGAGGTCATCAGCGAGAGCGTGCAGATGGCCGCCTCGAAGGCGCGCGACACCGAGGTGCCGATCCGCATCAAGTGCGATCCGAAGATCGGCGAGATCGACGCTGACCCCAAGCGCATCACGCAGGTGATCGTGAACCTGCTCTCGAACGCGCTCCGTCACACCGAGCGTGGCGACACCATCACCGTATCCGCCGAACGTCTCGACGGCGTCGTACGGCTCACCGTGGCCGATACCGGCAAGGGCATGGCCTACGAACAGCAAGCGCGCGCGTTCGACAGTTTCGAATCGGGCGATCGGCGCGGCGCGGGACTTGGCCTGGCGCTGGTGCGTTCGTTCGTGGAAATGCACGGCGGCTGGGTCGCGCTCACCAGCGAGCCGGGGCGCGGCGTCACTGTCGTCTGCCACTTGCCCGCACACGCACCGCTCCCCGGTCCGCCGCCGACGCCTCCGACGCGCGAAGCGGCTTAAGCCGGCAGCTTGCGAGAGCCGAAAGCCCTCACCATTTGCGGCGAGAGGGTCCAAGCGATGATTCTGGGATTGATGGCGCTCTGCCTCGTGCTGATGCTCGCGTTTCCCAAGACACCGACGGCGGGCTGGCTGCACGTGGTCTTGGTTGAGCGGCCTTTGGCGTGGCTTTCCACGCTCAAGCGGCGCGACGTTATTTTCGTGTTTGTCATGATCGCACTGCTGCTCTCGGCCGGCGAATTCGTCGCTGTGTTTGGGGTCGGCGAGCTGTTCGCCTTAGGCGCAAACCTTTCGCTCTTTCTCGATGCGGTTGTGGTGACGACGGCGGTGACCATCGCCACCGCGATTGCGACAGCTTGGCGCAATGTGCGCGGGCGGCTTTCGCAATGGTTTGGCAGCGCGCAGGCGCCGCAGCGCGCACGCGCCGTTCGGCAAACCAAAACTCGAAAACCGCGGCGACCGAAATCGCTCGACGATGAGGCGGCCGGATGGGCCGCGGCCTGCGCCGCCTAAGATTGAAGCGCACAGGCGCGCACTCCGCACCACAATTCGACCGCATTTGCAGCCAGTTCGTCGTGTGCAGCAGCCCGTCTATCGAGAAGTGCGGATGGAAGCGCATCCAAGTCTCGCGCTCGCGGCATCACAGCCTCACATACGTCTCAGGGAGGAGTTCACGATGCTTGATCCGAAGATGCGCCGCCTCGCGACAGCGCTAAGTTTCTTCTTGCTCGCGCCGCTTCCGGCGCTCGCGCAAACCACGACCGCGCCTGACATTGTCGTAACCGGCGCGCGGCCGGAGCAGACGCAGTCATTCGTGACCCAGCTCGCCATCCCGGCGCCGACCGCCGACCAGTTGCCGCGCTGGGACAATACGATTTGCACCAGCATCGCCGGCATGCCGGCGCGCCAAGGACAGTTTTTGGCTGATCGCATCGCCCAGCGCGCCGCTGCTGTCGGCCTGCAACCGGGCGGTCCGGGCTGCCAAGCCAACATCGCGGTTTTCGTGACCGGCGAGTCCGATACGTTCGCGCGTCAATTGTTCGAGCAAGATCGTGACCGGTTCGCGTACTTCGCGTCCAACAACGTCTCGACACTTGGCCAGGGCGCGATGGACGATTTCCTCAACACGCCGCGCGCCGTGCGCTGGTGGTATGTTTCTGAAACTTTCGGCGCCAATGGCATTTCCCTGGCCGGCGATTCATCAAGCGGCGGCATGAGCAATGCGCCGATGACGCGCGTCACCGGCACCCGCCTCAGCGGCTCAACGCGCGAGGATCTTTCGCAGGTCATCATTATCATTGACGCGCGCCGCGTGCAGGGCGTGCAACTGGCCGCTCTCTCCGACTACGTCGCGTTCATCGCCCTGGCGCAAGTCAACCCAAACGCCAGCACCAGCGAATATCCAACAATCATGAACCTGTTCGCCGGCGCGCAGCCAAACGCCAGCGGTCCGGCGTCCTTGACGCAGTGGGACACCGCGTTCCTCGATGCGCTCTACAAGACTGAACGCAACGCCGTCAGTCCCGGCGTGCAGCAACGCGAAATCGCGCGCCGCATGCTCGGCGCCAATTCCTGATAAACCCCAACGTCTGACTTCAACGCCGCGGCCCCAAAGCCGCGGCGTCTTTATTGCCGGGCGTATTCGCGCACGATGCTTTCAAGAAAATCGCGGCCCTCGTAAAGCGACCGCACGCGAATTTTTTCGTTCAACCCGTGTGCGTTGCTTTCGCCCGGCGCCGAGAACATGCCGCTCATGCCGTAAGTCGGAATGCCGGCATTGTTGAGGAAGCGGCCGTCTGTGGCGCCCGGCGTCATCGTCGGGATGATCGGCACGCCGGGCCACATGCGCGCCGCCGTGCGCTCCACTGGCCCCATGATTTGGCGCGTAAGGCGCGGTGGGCTGGAGCCGTCGCGGCGGCGCACGATGCCAACTTCAACCTGCGGATCGCCGATCGCGGTTTGCAGCGCTGCTTGCACTTCCTCTGGCGTGTGTCCCTGCAAGACCCGGCACGAAAGCGTCGCGACAGCGCGCTGTGGCAGAGCGTTGGCGGCATGCCCCGCCTCAAGCTGCGTCGCCACGCACGTCGTCCGCATGATTGCGTTGTAGGAGGGATCGCGCGCCAGGATCGCCGCTGCGTCCGCATCGCGCGGATTGCGCGCCAGCGCCGCCATGGCTTCACCGCTCGCGCCGCCGACGATGGGCGCCATGCGCTCGAAGAACGTGCGTGTTACAGGCGTGAGTTCGACCGGGAAATTGTACTGTGACAGCCGCTCCAACGCCGTGCTCAGTCGGTAAATTGCATTGTCCGGCACCGGGCGCGAAGAGTGGCCGCCCGGGTTGGTCACCGTGAGCGTCATCACCTGGTGAATCTTTTCGCCGGCTTGAATGTTGAGCGCGATCGGTTGGCCGCTCGTCGAGAGCATGCCGCCGGCGCCTTCATTGATAGCGAAATCGGCCTGCACCCATTGGCGATGATTGCGCACGAGATAGTCGATGCCATTCACCCGGTTCGAGGTTTCCTCGCCGCAGGTGAGGGCAAGCTTCAGCGTCCGGCGCGGGCGGAAATTCTCTTGCCGCAGCCGTACCATGAGATCGAGAAACACCGCCGCCATCGCTTTGTCGTCGGCGGAACCACGGGCGTAGAAATAGCCGTTCTCTTCGACGAGCGTAAACGGATCGCGCTCCCAGTCCTCACGCCGGGCGTCGACGACATCGATGTGCGCCATCAGCAGCACGGCGCGACTGGAAGAGCCGCGCAATACGGCAACCAAATTGCCGTCGTCCGGCGCGTTTTCAGGAATGATCACCTGCGCATCGCGCTCGGAATACCCCGCGGCGCGCAAATGCACGAGCATCGCGTTCACTGCGCGTGTGCACGACCCAGTGCTCGGCGATGTGTCGATCTCGACCAGCTCTTCATAGATCGAACGGAACCGCGCCCGATCCGGCGCCGGCTCTTGCGCGAACGCCGCGCCGCTAAACGCTGTGATCGCAAGTGCAAAAAGAAAAGCCCGCATCGATCCCTCCCGCGCTCACAGTGGCAGAAGCGGGCGAGCAGACGCAACCCAATATGGACCGCCGGCGTTTCGCCGGCGCTAGAAAGCCGGAGCGCGTCGCTCCGCGACGCCTGCGCGGCGGAGCCGCGCGCTCCAACTTGCAGAAGTTGGCGCAAGCCGGCGAGGACGCCGGCGGTCCATACTAGAGCCAGCGGCGCACGCGCTTGCAGTAGGCATCGAACGTCTCGGGGAACTGGCGGCGCATCTTCGCTTCCTCGAACGGAATGAACACCCAGCTCGCCACCGCGAACATCAGCACAGGCGCAAGCAGCATGATCGGGCGGCCAAGCCACAATGCGCCGCCCAGACAGAACAGCGTCATCGCCAGATACATCGGATTGCGCGTGATGCCGAAGATGCCGCCGGTGACGAGCGCGTTGTTGGTCGGCGAGTTGGGCATCAGCTGCGTGTTGTTCAAGCGAAACTGCAACATCGCGCCGAACAGAATGGCGAGCGCGCCAATGATCACGCTCAAGCCAAGCGGTCGCGTCGGCCAGATCGGCAGCGTGTTCAATCCCGGAAGAAGCGAAAGCCCGTACGTCGCCGCCAGCAGAAGCAAAGCCCACAGCGGCGGCGGGACATTGCGCACTAGTGCTGGCTCTTCGGCAACCGCACCACGAGGCCGTCAAGCTCTGCGCTCACCTTGATCTGGCAGGAGAGGCGGGAATTGTCTTCAACGTCGTTGGCGAAGTCGAGCATGGATTGTTCCATCGAGCTCTGCTCGCCGGTCTTCGTCAGCCATTCAGGATCGACATACACATGGCAGGTGGCGCACGCGCAGGCGCCGCCGCAATCTGCGTCGATGCCGGGCACGGCGTGCTTCACCGCCGCTTCCATCACCGTCTGCCCAATGGGCGCATCGACAACGTGTTCTTTGCCGTTGCTCTCGATGTACGTAATCTTCGGCATCTCAATCCTCAGCGCGCGCTCGCGACCAATTCCTTCATTGGCCGCGACATATCCTCAATAACAGACGGCGGCAGCGTCCGATTGGTCTGGATCAACATTTTCGCGCCCAGATACTCCGCCGGCCGGTTCACCGCATCCACGGCGATCAGCTTATCGCCCTTGTAGTAGAACGCCGCGAACGCGCGGTCAGCCATGACGCCACGGAACGCGATGCGGTCGTAGCCTTGAAAGAGGCCGGCGATCTGCAGTTTGAGGTCGTACTGGTCCGACCAGAACCACGGCGCTTCCTCAGTGTGCTCCTTACCTTCGGTCAGCACCGCCGCGACGATCTTCGCGCCCTCGACCGCGTTGTGCACGCTTTCGAGCCGCGCCATGCGGCCATCGTAGTGAACCATCGGCCGCGCCGCGCAATCGCCAATGGCGAAAATGTTTGGGTCCGAGGTGCGGCACTGGCGATCGGTGGCGATGCCGTTGCTGACTGTCAGACCGCATTGCTCGGCGATGGCGATATCCGGCGTGACGCCAATGCCAGCGATTACGAGGTCAGCCGGCAGCTCCGCGCCATCGGTGAGCGCAACGCCTGTCACGCGATCCGAGCCTTTGATCAGCGCTGGCTGTCCGCCGAGCACAAAGCGCACGCCTTGGCGTGTGTGTTCATCCAAGAAGAAACCCGCGACTTCTGGACTGGTCACGCGCGCTAGCGGGCGCACCGCCGTTTCAACGACCGTGACATCGAGCCCGCATTGGCGCGCAACCGCCGCGACTTCCAGGCCAATGTAGCCCGCGCCAATCACAATGAGCTTTGCGCCGGAGACAAAGCGCTCGCGCACGCGATCCACGTCGGCCGCGGTGCGGAACAAATACACGCCGTCGAGATCGGCGCCGACCAGCGGCAACTTCCGCGGTTTTGCGCCTGTCGCCAGCACCAGCGCGTCGTATGGCAGCTCGCGCCCGCCTTCGACACGCACCTTGCGGTTGGCGCGATCGATCCAAACCGCGCGCGTCTTGGTCAGCAGCGCGATGCGCTCTTCCGCGTAGACGGAGGCCGGACGCAGCATCAGCCGGTCGATGTCGAGATCGCCCTTGAGGTACGCCTTCGAGAGCGGCGGGCGCTGATAGGGCGCTGCCGGCTCCTCGCCGATCAGCGTGATCTCGCCCTCGAATCCGCCCTGACGCAGACGCTGCGCTGTCTCGCCGCCGGCCTGGCCGGCGCCGATGATGATGATGCGTTTGATTTCATCCGTACTCACAGCAGTTTAGTTTTTGGAGCCTCTGCGGCGCGCACGCAAGCTGCCCTTGATGCCGCGCTGCCCGAAGGGCAGGCTCCGCACCTGTGAATGCCCAAACCGCCTCTGATTCGCGCGCCATCGCGCTGCCGGACGCCATGGCGACGCTCGCCTTCGGCCGCCGCCTGGGCGAACGCATCGGGCCGGGCGACGTCGTTTGCCTTAGCGGCAATCTCGGCGCCGGCAAAACCACGCTGGCGCGCGGCGCCATCGAGGCGTGGATGGGCTACGCGGACGAAGTCCCCAGCCCCACTTACACCCTGGTTCAAACCTATGATGGCGAACGTGGCGAACTCTGGCATGTCGACCTCTACCGGCTGAAGCAGCCGGACGACGCTTGGGAGCTTGGCCTGGAGGACGCGTTCGCGAGCGCGGCTTGCTTGGTTGAGTGGCCGGAACGATTGGGCGGGCGGCTGCCGGCTGATCGTCTCGATGTGGAATTAAAGCCGGAAGGCGAGGGCCGCACAGCCGCTCTCACCGCTCACGGCGCATGGAGAGCAAAGCTTGGATCGATCTGAAGCGCTCGCGCGCCTATTGGCGGAGACTGGCTTCGCCGGCGCAACGCGCACGCCTCTGGCGGCGGACGCCTCCACCCGCCGCTACGAGCGCCTGCAACTCGGCGATCGCAAAGCCATGCTGATGGACGCTCCGCCAAGTGCGGAGAGCAAGCCATGCCCGCCAGGGGCGACGCCGGCCGAGCGCCGCACCATGGGCTGGAACGCGACGGCGCGCTTGGCCGCCTCTCGGGTCGAAGCGTTCGTGACTATTGCAAGCTATCTTGAGAGCCTTGGTCTCGCGCCGCCGAAGATTTATGGCGCCGATTGCGAGGCCGGTTACGCCGTCATCGAAGACCTGGGTGACGATCTCTACGCCAACGTCATCCCGCAAGGCACAGACGAAATCGCGCTCTACGAAGAGGCCGCTCGCGTACTGGCGCACGTGCACGCGGCGCCGCCCGCGCCGTCGCGCCTGGAAGGCGCAGGCAACGCCACGTGGCCGCTGCTCGACTACGATGCGCTCGCGCTCGAGGTGAATGCGGACCTGTTCGTCGAATGGCTGCCGCGCGCCGCCGATGTGCGCATCGACGATGCCGCCCGCGCTCGTTGGGAAAAAATCCGCGACAGCCTCATCGTCAAGGCCCTTGGCTTCCCGCGCGCCTTTACGATCCGGGACTATCACGCCGAAAACCTGCTCTGGCTCCCGAACCGCGAGGGGCTGCAGCGCGTCGGCCTCTTGGATTTCCAAGACGCGATCCGCGGCTGGCGCGGCTGGGATTTTTCCATGCTGCTGCATGACGCGCGCCGCGATGTCAGCGCGCAGGCGCATGAAGCCGCCGTCCGTGCTTATCTTGAAGCCAGCGGCGCAAGCGAAGCTGAATTCCAGCGCGAACTCGCCGTGCTCGGCGCGATCAACACGATGCGCATCCTCGGCATCTTCTCGCGTCTGACCTCGCGCGATAACAAGCCGCGCTATCTCGCCTTCATGCCGCGCATGTGGGGCCACCTTGGCCGCACGCTTGAGCATCCATCGCTCGCTGATGCGCGCGCGTTCGTGAACGACGTGGCGCGTCCGTATCTGGAGAAGGCGGCTTGATGGACGGGCACGCTCAAATATGGACCGCTGGCGCCCTCGCCGGCCTGCGCAGAAGTCTGCGGCTAGGAGCGCGCCGCTCCGCGGCGCATGCGCGGCAGGAGCCGCGCGCTCCAACCTGCCAACACTCGCGCAGGCCGGCGGGGGCGCCGGCGATCCATAGGAGCGGTTCATGATTCCGCACACAGCCATGGTGCTCGCGGCGGGTCTCGGCACCCGCATGCGCCCGCTCACCAACGATCGCCCGAAGGCGCTCGTCACCGTCGGTGGCAAGACGTTGATCGATCACAATCTGGACCGTCTCGTCGCCGCTGGCGTGAAGCGCGCTGTTGTGAACGTGCACGCGTTCGCCGATCTCTTGGAGGCGCACCTGCAACGCCGCGCCGACATCGAGATCGTCATCTCCGACGAACGCGCGCAGCTCATGGAAACTGGTGGCGGCATTCGCCAGGCGCGGCCATTGCTCGGCGACGATCCGATCATCGTCTGCAACATCGATAGCGTCTGGGAAGAGTGGAACGGCTCAGCGCTGACGCGTCTCGCCTACAGCTTCAATCCCGCCAAAAGCAGCGCGAAACTGATGCTGGCGCAGATGGATCAATGCCTCGGCTTCGAAGGCGCCGGCGATTTCTTCATGGACGAAGGCGGCAAGCTTTCGTTCCGTGATGACGCGCCCAGCGCGCCTTGGGCTTACACCGGCGCGCAAATCATCGATCCGCGGATCGTCGACGAAGAGCCGCTCGAACCGTTCGGTTTCATGCGCGTCTGGCGGCGTCTGCAAAGCGAAGGCCGCCTCCACGGCGCGCCGCTCGGCGGCTTCTGGATGCACGTCGGCGATCCGCAAGCGCGCGAGCAAGCTGAAGCGCGATTGGCGAGGGCGGCGTGAGTTCGCTCTCGCTCGGGCTGCCCGAACCCTTGTTCGGCGGCCCGGCGCTGCGGCTACGCGCGATCCCGGCGTCCGAGCCATTTCTGGATCTTCTAGCCGAAGCCATGATCGCCGCACTGAAGCGTGACGACGATCCGTTCGCGCTCGCCGATGCGCTTGTGCTGCTTCCCAACCGCCGCTCCGCGCGCGGTTTGATCGACGCGTTCGCGCATCGCCTCGGCGGCGCGGCGTTGCTGCCGACCATTCGTCCGCTCGGCGATCCGCACGCCGACGACGATCCCGACATCTGGGGCGCCGATCCAATCAGCGCCGACTTGCCTCCGCCGATCGACAAGATGCAGCGGCGCATGCAACTCGCCTCGCTCATCCGCCGCCGCTCCGTCGCGGAGAACGGCGTCGACGACCCCGCCCGCGCCATCGCGCTCGCCGACGAACTCGGCAAGCTCCTCGATAGCGCCGCGACCGTTGAAAAGGTCGATTGGAAAAAGCTGCCGAAGCTGGTCGAGGAGATCGATCTCGCCCGTCACTGGGCCAGCTCCGCGGCATTCCTGGACATCATCGCAACGTACTGGCCGGCGCACCTGAAAGAGCAGGGCGTCAGCGATCCCGCCGAACATGGCGCGGCGCTTCGCCACGCGCTCGCCGCACGCTGGAAAGCCGACCCGCCGAAGCGCCCGATCATCATCGCCGGCTCTACGGGCTCGCAATCGACGACACGCGAGCTGATGAAAGTCGTCTCACGCTTGCCGAAAGGCGTCGTCGTGCTGCCGAACATCGACGTCGATCTCGACAACGACAGCTGGCGCCTCATCGGCGACCAGCATCCTCAATACGCGCTGAAGCACACGCTGACGGCGCTCGGTGTCGAGCGCCACGAAGTGCCGATGCTGAAGTTCGAAAACGAACAAGGCCGCGCCCGCCGCGTGCTCATGCGCGAAGCGTTGGCGCCGGCGGAGAAGACCGCCGACTGGATTGCGCGCCTCACCGCCATCGGCGGCGAAGCGTTCGTGAAGCACGGCGCAAGCGGCCTCCGCCTGCTTGAAGCCGCCACCGAAGAGGAAGAAGCCGCCGCCATCGCGCTGATGCTGCGCGAGAAGCTCGAAGATCCCAACGGCAACGCCGCCGTCGTCACGCCCGACGCCGGCCTCGCGCGCCGTATCGAAGCCAAGCTGACGCGCTGGGGCATCGAGCCCAGCGTCTCGCACGGTTCGCCCTTGCGCGAGACTGACGCTGGCCGGCTCATCGCGCTGCTTTGCGAACTCGCGCACGATCCGGCTGAACCCGTCGCGCTCGCGGCATTGCTGAAACACCCGCGTGTCAATGTCGCCGATGACGCCTACGGCTACACCATCCTCGAACACGAAGGCCTGCGCGGCGCACGCCGCCATGACTCGCTTGCCGATCTCGCCAATCTCGGCGAACGCGATCCGGACGATCAGGTGAAGAATTGGCCGCGCGCCCGCGCCATCGTCGAGGCCGTGGCGCAGGCGCTCGCGCCGCTCACCAAGATCATGTCGCAGAAGGAGGTATCGCTCTCGGCCTTCGCCGACGCGCTCAGCCAATCCGCCGAGAGTTTCACCAAATACGATGTTTGGCAGGGCCGAGACGGCGAGGGCGCCTCGCGCCTGTTGCGCGAAGCCAATCAGTTCGGCGCCGAACTCGGCGCCATCGCCGCACATGCCGCGCCGCGCGTGCTGCTGCGTTTGATGGACGATCACCAAGTCGCGCCCGCGCAATCCAGCGGCGAAGCGCGCGTCGCCATCTGGGGTCTGCTCGAAGCGCGCTTGCAGCGCCGCGATCTGATGATCTTGGCGGGCCTCAACGAAGGCGTCTGGCCCGCGCCGCCGGCGCAAGACCCATTCCTCTCCCGCGTCATGCGCGAAAAGCTTGGTTTGCCGTCGCAAGACGCTCGCATCGGTCTCGCCGCGCACGACTTCGCGCAACTCGCCAACGCACCGAACGTCGTGCTCACACGCTCTCTCCGCCGCGAAGGCTCGCCGACGTTGGCCTCACGCTGGCTTTGGCGTTTGAAAACGTTGGTGCAGGGTGCGAAGGCGGAGCTGGAATCCGCTGACCGTTACGCGGCTCTCGCCAAGAAGCTCGACGAACCCGCCGGGATCACGCCGGTCAAGCCGGTGCAGCCGCGCCCCCCTGCGGACAAGCGCCTCACGCAGATCAGCGTCACGCAAGTCGAGACTCTGATCCGCGACCCGTATGCGGTCTACGCGCGCCGCATTCTGCAGCTCGATCACCTCGATCCCATCGGCGCCGAAGCCGGCCCCGCCGAACGCGGCACCGCGGTTCACCGCGCTATCGAGCGCTTCGGCGACGGCTCGGACCCAAACGAACTCTCGCGCCTGCTCGATGAAGAACTCCGCTGGCACGGCATCGCGCCTGAACGTCGCGCCGCCGATCGAGAGCGGCTGCTCACGTCAATCAGCGCACTGATTGCATGGTTCGCCGAGCGCAGCTCGCGCGGCGCGGTCATTTACCGCGAGAAGTACGGCAAGATGCCCGTCGATGGCGTCAAGCTCACCGGCGTCGCCGATCGTATCGAGATCGGCTCTGATCACGTCGCGATCCTTGACTTCAAGACCGGCACGCCACCGAGCAACGAACAGGTCAATAGCGGCCTCAGCCCGCAGCTTCTGTTGGAAGCCGCCATGCTCATGTCGGGTGCGATTGAGGATGTGCCGAAGGCGACGCCGACCGAACTCATCTACTGGCAGTTCGGCGGCTCAAAGCCCGCGCCGCGAATTGTGGACGCCGAAGGCGGCCCCGTACTCGCCGCTGAAAAGGCGATGGCGTCACTCCGTGGCCTGCTGAAGCGCTACGCAAACGCGGAGCAAGCATTCTATTCCAAGCCGCGCGTGCAATTCCTGAAGCCGTACGACGAGTACGATCTGCTCGCGCGCCGCAAGGAATGGGCCGACGAAGTGGGCGACGAATGAACGCCCCGCTCGACGCCGTCGCCGAAGCCACGCGCGCGCAAGGGGAGGCGGCGCACCCGCATGTCTCGGTGTTCGTCACCGCGAACGCCGGCTCAGGCAAGACGAAGGTGCTCGTCGACCGGATCGCGCGCCTCTTGCTTGAAGGCTCGAAGCCATCAGCATTCTTGTGCATCACCTACACCAAGGCGGCGGCGGCAGAGATGCAACGCCGTCTGTTCGAGCGTCTGGGCGGTTGGTGCGTTGCCGATGACGCGAAGCTTGCCGCCGAACTCGAAGCGTTGGGCGCCGGCGGCGCCGATCTCGCGCGAGCGCGTGCGCTTTTCGCGCAAGCGCTTGAGACGCCCGGCGGCCTCAAGATCCAAACCATCCACGCCTTCTGCGAACGTCTGCTGGCGCGCTTTCCGCTTGAAGCCAACGTCCCACCTGGCTTCGACGTCGCCGACGAGGCGCGTTCGGCCGCTTTGCTCGGCGACGCCAGAGCCAAGGCCGCGCTCTCCGATGGCGGCCAGCGCGACGCTTTCCGCCGCTTCGCAAAGCGGCTCTACAGCGATCATCTCGAAGGCTTGCTCGATCGCCTCGCCATGCGCCGCGCGGAGTTCCATCGTTTCGCGCAAAAACACCAAGGCGAACTGTTCGCCGCACAGGCGCTCCGCGAACGCCACGGCGCTACGCAAAACGCGGAAGACTATGCGCGCGCGTTCCTGGCGCGCTGGCAATGGGGCGAATTGCGCGACGCGGCGGCAAAGCTCTGTGAAGGCAGCGTCAATGATTGCAGGACCGGTGAACGGCTCCACGCCATACTCGACTGCGTTGAGCGAGACGATCATCCCGGCGCCATGCTTGCGTGCTTTGCCTTCGCGCTGACTGGCGATGGCAATTTGCGCGCAAGCTTCGCCACGGCTGCAACGCAGCGCGCTCATCCTTGGCTTGAGCCGCTGGTTCGCAATTTGGCCGAAGCGGCGCTGCCGGCGCGCGACGCGCTAAACGCTATCGAGCGCGCAGAGGACGCAGTCGCAGCCCTGGCCCTCGCACTGAAGCTGGACGAAGCCTATGGCGACGCGAAAGAGCGTGCGGGCGTTCTCGATTTCGACGATCTCATCGAACATGCGCAAGCTCTGCTGCAACGGTCCGAAGCGGCGCCGTGGGTGCTCTACAAGCTCGACGGCGGCCTCGATCATATTCTGATCGACGAAGGCCAGGACACCAGCCCCGCGCAATGGGATCTGATCACGCCGCTGGAGAACGAGTTCTTCGCCGGCGCCGGGGCGCGCGAACGCGAGCGCACGGTGTTCTCGGTCGGCGATCCAAAGCAGAGCATCTATGCCTTCCAGGGCGCTGATCCGGAGCGCTTCCTTGCTGAATCGCAGAGTCTGGCGAAGCGTGCGCACGCCGCCGACAAGCAGTTCAAGGCGCCTGAACTGAGGACATCGTTCCGCTCATCGCCCGAAATTCTGCGCGCTGTCGACGAGACGATGAAGCGCAAGCCGCTCATGGCCGGCCTCGGCGCGCACGACGAAACGGTTCACCTGCCGGCGCGCGCGAACGAGAGCGGCGTCGTCGAAGTGTGGCCGCTGACGCCGAAGCCGGCTGTCGCCGACGCCGAGCCGTGGGATGCGCCGATGGACCTGGAGCGCGAGAGCAGCGCTCATGTCGTGTTGGCGAAGCGCATCGCCAAACACGTCAAGGCGATGATCGAAGCGCGCGAGGCGGTGTGGGAAAAAGGCGCGCTTCGACCCATGCGCGCCGGCGATGTGCTGGCGTTGGTGCGTAAGCGCGGGCCGATGTTCCGCGAGTTGATCAAGGCGTTCAAGCGCGAGAAGCTCCCCGTCGCCGGCGCCGATCGCATGGTGCTGCGCGACGAACTCGCGGTGCAGGATTGCTTGGCGCTGATGCAGGTCGCGCTCGATCCCGCTGACGATCTTTCGCTTGCCTGCGTTCTGAAAGGGCCGTGGTGCAATCTCACTAGCGACGACGAGGATGTCTTTCCGCTGGCCTACGGCCGCAACGGCAAGCGCCTGATCGATCGTCTGTTTGCGAGCGACGATCCGAAATACGCCGCGGCGCAGGGCTTCGTGCGCGAACTTACCTCGCGCCGCGGCGCCGATCCGTTCGCGTTCCTAAGTTGGGCGCTGGAAACGCCGCACGCGGGCGTTTCCGGGTGGCTGCGCGTATTCTCGCGGCTTGGCCCGGAAACGCGCGATCCGCTTGAGGAGCTGTTGCAGCGCGCGCTGAGACTCCCGCATCATGTCGCGCCGACACTGCAGCGCTTCCTGTTCGATATCGAGATCGACGCTGAGCAGATCAAGCGTGAGCTGGAGGCCGAAACCGGCGCCATCCGCGTGATGACGGTGCACGGGGCGAAAGGTTTGGAGGCGCCGGTTGTGATCTTGCCCGATTCAACCGGCGATGTCGGCGATGCGGCCGACAACGGCCTGTTGTTCGATGACGAAAAGGGGCCGTTCGTATCGTTCAGCGCCAAGGGCGATGACGCGCCGTGCGCTGCCGCGCGCTCTGCGCATAAGGAACGCATGCTGGGCGAGCATTGGCGCCTGCTCTATGTGGCGATGACGCGCGCACGGGACCGGCTCATCGTCTGCGGCCCGCAATGGAAGGGTGGCGAGGCCCCGAATGTCAGCTGGCGCGCGGCGGTGCATGAAGCGTTGGATCGGCTAGGCGCGGACAAGATTGAAACCCCGTTTGGAGAAGGTCTGCGCCTCGGCAAACCGCTGACCGCCGCGGCGCCAGCGCCGTCGCCGCAAGAGGCGGTGATGCTGCCAGGTTGGGCCCGAACGCCGGTCGCCGGAGCAGCGCGCATCGAGATTGCCGCGCCCTCGCGGCTGCACCGCATCGACCCTGCATTGTTTTCGCCGCGCGGCGATGGGCAGAAGCGCTTCCGCCGCGGGCGGCTCATTCACGGTCTGCTCGAACGCTTGCCCGAACTGGCGCCCGATAAGCGCGAAGCATCGGCGCTGGCGTGGCTGAAGCGCCAGGGTGTCGAGGACGCCGAAGCGGGTCGGTTCTCGCGCGAAGCACTCAATGTGATCAACGACGCGCGCTTTGCGGCTGTGTTTTCACCGGCGAGCCGCGCCGAAGCGCCGATCATCGGCGAGGTGCGCGACACGGCTATTCGCGGTGTCGTCGATCGCCTCGCGGTGGAGAAAGATCGCGTGCTTGTGCTCGACTTCAAAACCGACCGCCCGGCGCCGACGGACGCGGCGGCGGCGCCCGATTCGTACGTCATGCAGCTGGCACTGTACCGCGAGGTTCTGCGCAAGATTTTCCCCGGTAGAATCGTTTCGTGCGCATTGCTGTGGACCGAAAAACCCCATCTCATGGAGCTGCCGGACGCCCGCCTGGACGATGTTTTCGCTACGTTCGCCAGAGGTTGAATCCTTAACCGGCGCACCCTACATGGCATGCACATTTTCGAGGGTTCCGAAGGAGCAAATCCCGTGGCCACCAACAAAGTTTCCGACGATAGTTTCGAAGCCGACGTGCTGAAGTCAGGGCGTCCGGTTCTCGTGGACTTCTGGGCGGAATGGTGCGGCCCGTGCAAGCAGATCGGCCCGGCGCTTGAAGAGATCGCCGCCGAGATGGGCGACCGCGTGCAAGTCGTGAAGCTCAACATCGACGATAATCCGATGACGCCTGGCAAGTACGGCGTGCGCGGCATCCCGACGCTCATGGTGTTCAAGGACGGCAAAGTCGCTTCGACAAAAGTCGGGGCCATGCCGAAGTCCAAGATCGTCGAGTGGTTGAACGAGAGCGTCTAAGCGTTCTCCGCCGCCAACGCTTCGGCGGCCAGCAAGAACGAACCGCAGATTAGCACACGCGGCGCAGGCAACTGCGCCGCGTTCTGCATGGCTTCGAAAAGGGTCGATGCGGCGTCTGTCTCAAGATCAAACGTTGCGCCGATGGCCGCAATCATTGCCGGAGTAATGTGCGGTTCAGAAAGCGGCACAGCGATCACGCGATCCGCAGCGCCGGCGAGCGCGCCGACAAAGCTGTCAGCCTCCTTGCGTGCGCGCATGCCGATGATTGCGATCGTAGGCGCCTCGCGCCGTCTCTGCATATCGTTCAAAGCGCGCGCGAGCGCTGTGGCGGCTTGCCCGTTGTGGCCGCCGTCCACCCACACTTCGCCGCCGACAGCGCGGACTGGCGCACTTAGCGGGCCCCGGGTCAGTGGCTGCAGGCGGCCCGGCCACGCCGCACTCTCAACGCCAGCCGTGAACGCATTGTCGTCGATCTGCGCCGCGTTCGAGACCAGCAGAGCCGCGCAAGCAAGTCCGGCGTTATCGATTTGGTGCCGGCCTTGCAGCGCCGGAAGCGGCAAATCGAGCCCTCGTGCTTCGGTTTGTACGAAGAGGCGCCCGTGGCTCGCATACGCATCCCATTCGACCCCGCAGCGAAACAGCGGCGAACCGATTTCCGCCGCGCGCGCCTCGATGATGTCCATCGCGCCCGGCGCTTGCCGCGCGACGATCGCGGGCGCGCCGGCTTTCAGGATGCCCGCTTTGTGCGCCGCGATCTCAGCCAGCGTGGCGCCGAGTGCATCTTGATGATCCAGTCCGATCGGCGTGATGACGCTGGCCGCGGGCGCGGCGATTACGTTGGTGGAATCGTCACGCCCACCCATGCCTGTTTCGATGAATGCGAGTGCTGCTTGATGCTCGCGAAAGAGCAGCAGCGCCGCCGCGACCTGCGCGTCAAACTGCGTTAGCGGCGGCGCGACGCGCGCCACATCCTCAGCGGCCTCGATCAGCGCGCGATCGTCGGCAAAGCGGCTTGATACGAGGAAGCGTTCGTTCAGCTGGAAGAGGTGCGGCTTGGTGAAGGCGTGCACTTTCAGGCCCGCCGCCTCAGCTATCGCGGCCATGAACGCAATGGTTGAGCCTTTGCCGTTGGTGCCGGCGACGTGGATCACTGGCGCCAGCGCCAGCTGCGGCGAGCCGAGCGCTTCAAGCGTACTGCGGAGCAAGTTCAGATCGAACGGCTTGCCGTGGCCGAATTCCGGCCCGAACAGGTCGATAAATCTCTGTTGAACCGGATCGTCCACCGGAGACGCGGCGGCTACTCCGCCGCTTTCGCGGTTGGCGGCGCAGCTTGCTTCGGTTGTTTGCGCTTACCCTTCGGCAGCTCTTCGACAGTGGCTTCGACGAAATCGGTCGTCTCGCCGCTGTCGCCCTGGACCGCCGCGCGCTTGTGCATCAACACGGAGAGCAGGGTCGCAACCGTAGTCTTCAGCTTGCGGCGATCGACGACCATATCGACCATGCCTTTGTCGAGCAGATACTCAGACCGCTGGAAGCCTTCCGGCAATTTCTGGCGAATGGTTTGCTCGATCACGCGCGGGCCAGCGAAGCCGATCAAAGCGCCAGGCTCAGCAATGTGGACGTCGCCGAGCATCGCATAGCTCGCGGTCACGCCGCCTGTTGTCGGATCGGCCAGCACGACGAGGTAGGGAAGCCCAGCTTCGCGCAGCATCTGGATCGCCAGCGTCGTGCGCGGCATCTGCATCAGCGATAGAATGCCTTCCTGCATGCGTGCGCCGCCGGACGACGTCACCATCACCATCGCCGCTTTGCGGCGCACGGCGGCTTCAGCCGCTGCAATGAACGCTTCGCCCGCCGCCATGCCGAGCGAGCCACCCATGAATTCGAAATCTTGCACCAGCACGACAGCGTGCGCGCCGCCGATGCGGCCGTAGCCGGCCTCCATTGTATCTTCGCGGCCGACCTTGGCGCGCGCGCCCTTCAGGCGATCGACGTACTTCTTGTCGTCCTTGAATTTCAACGGATCCGGCGTGACCTTCGGCAATGCAATCTTCTGCCACGCTTGATCGTCGAACATGATCTTGAAGCGCGCTTCCGGGCCGATGCGCATGTGGAAGCCAGACGGCGTTACCCAATCGGCGGCTTCCAGCTCGGCGCGATAGATCAGGTCGCCCGAAAGCGGGTCCTTGATCCAGAGATTGTCAGGCGTCTCGCGCGCTTCTTCCGGCTTCTTTTTGGAGAGGCCAGGCCGCGCAAAATTCGACAGCCAGTTCATGCGGGTGTTCCTTCAAGTTCACGCGCTGAGCGCACAGCTTCGCTCAATTGAGCGACCTTGCGCAAGACGCGTTCAACCGCCTGGGGCGCTGGTCCGGCGGTAATTTCGTCCACAAAAGCGGAGCCGACGACGACGGCGTCCGCGGTTTTCGCAATAGCGCGGGCCGCTTCCGGCTCACGCACCCCAAAACCGACGGCGATGGGGAGGGTGGTCGCGCGCTTCAGCCTTTCCACCGCCGCGCGCACATTGGCCGAGGTCGCGGCGTTCGCGCCTGTGACCCCAGCCACCGAGACATAATATAGGAAGCCCGAGGCGCCATCGAGCACCTTGGTTAACCGCTGATCATCAGTTGTCGGCGTCGCCAGACGAATGATGGAGAGGCCATTCGCTGCAAACGACGCGCGCAGCGGCGCATCTTCCTCCGGCGGCAAATCGACGACGATTGCGCCATCGGCGCCGGACGCGGCCATCGCCTTCGCGAACGTCGCGTAGCCCATGCTCTCAATCGGATTGGCGTAGCCCATGAGGATGAGCGGCGTGTCCTTGTTCGTCTCACGAAAGCGCCGCGCAAGGTCAAGCGTTTGCCTCAACGATCCGCCAGCCTTCAGCGCGCGCAGCCCCGCCTTCTGCACACTCGGCCCGTCCGCCATTGGATCGGTGAACGGAAAGCCAAGTTCGATCACATCCGCGCCGGCGGCTGGCAGTTCGCGCAAAATCTCGAAGCACGTCTCGTGATCCGGATCAGACGCCATCACATACGCGACAAGGCCCGCGCGGCCTTCGCGTTTCAGTGCGGCAAAGCGGGAGGCGAGGCGTGT
>JADLHI010000167.1 GCA_020848895.1 Hyphomonadaceae bacterium | reverse complement strand
TGTAATGCAGAAGCTTGCCGACCTCGAAATTCTCGACTGGAATGCCGGATGCGCGCGAGATTCTATCGAGAATGAGGCTCAACACCACGTCAGATGCGTCGATCTCGTATGACGCTTCCGAATTGCTGCGCCCCATATGACGCTGCAAATCGGTCCCCGACCCCTGATACACCTCTGCGGGTTTCAGGTGATGGCGGCATCGTTCGACCAGCCAATCGCATTCCTGTGACGTCGCAAAGCTCTCGAACGCGCGCACGCGCGGCCGATCGAGCACAACGCGACGCTCCGGCGGACGCCGAAGCGCCTCTGGATTCACCGATGCGCGAAGCTTCTTCCAGCTGACGCCGGACATGCGCGCCAAAACTTGCAGCTCGCGCTTTGCGTCGGGCCAATCAACCGATGCGGCGCTTGCGAGATTATCCAGCGCCAGATTGAGATTGCGCGGGGTGTAGATACCCATCGCTTGCACGTGTGCAAGCATGGTGCGGGCTTGCGGATTACCCGCCTTCGCCGCATCGACTAGTCCGGTGAGACGGCTATCCACGCTCTGACCTTAGAGATCGAGCAGCATGCGCTCGGGATCTTCCAGGCCTTCCTTCACGCGCACGAGGAAGGTGACGGCTTCTTTGCCGTCGACGATGCGGTGATCGTAGCTGAGCGCGAGATACATCATCGGGCGGACGACGACTTGCTTGTCGACGACCACCGGTCGTTCCTGGATTTTATGCATGCCGAGAATGCCCGACTGCGGCGCGTTCAGGATCGGCGTGGACATGAGCGAGCCATAGACGCCGCCATTGCTGATCGTGAATGTGGCGCCTTGCAGGTCTTCGATCTTCAGGTGGCCGTCTCGCGCCTTGATGCCGAGTTCGCCGATTTCCTTTTCGATCTCGGCCATCGATTTGTGATCGGCGTCGCGCACGACCGGCACAACGAGGCCGCGATCGGTGCCGACGGCGATGCCGATGTCGTAGAAGTTCTTGTATATGATGTCGTCGCCGTCGATCTCGGCGTTGACGTTCGGGATTTCCTTGAGCGCAGCGATGCACGCTTTCACAAAAAAGGACATGAAGCCCAGCTTCACGCCGTGCTTGCGCTCGAAATTGTCCTTGTACTTGTTGCGCGCCGCCATGATGGCCGACATGTCGGCCTCATTGAACGTCGTCAGCATCGCGGCGGTGTTTTGCGCTTCTTTGAGGCGGCGCGCGACCGTCTTGCGAAGACGGGTCATCGGCACGCGCTCTTCGCGGTCGCTAACGATGCGGGCGGCAAGCGGCGGATGCGCGGCGGGCGCCTGTTGCTGTTGCGCGCCACGGTTTTCGATGATGGCGAGCGCATCGGCTTTAGTCACACGGCCATCGCGGCCCGAGCCGCTGACGCCGGAGAGATCAGTATTGTTTTCGGCGGCGATGCGCTGAACCGAGGGCGGCGCTTGCTTGGCGGCGCCGTTGCTGGCCGCCGGTTGCGGCGCGGGCTTCGGCGCTTCAGCCTTTGGCGCGGCCGGCGCAGGTTGCGCCGCTGCTCCACCGAGACGGCCCAAGAGCGCGCCGATGCTGACGGTTGCACCTTGCTGCGCCACGATCTCGCTCAACACGCCAGCTTCCGGCGCGGAGACTTCGACCGAGACCTTGTCGGTCTCAAGCTCTACCAGCGTTTCATCCTTGCGAACGCTGTCGCCGGCTTTTTTCATCCATTTTGCGACGGTGGCTTCGCTGACGCTTTCGCCGAGGGTCGGCACTACGATATCGGTCATCTCACTTCACTTCGCTGGTGGTGGTTCGTCGTGACTGGGCAGAACGGGTGACTCGGTGTGAGTCCAAAACACCATGTCATTGCCGTTGTTTTTCTGAACAAGCCGTGTGCGCTTCGGGCTGATGCCGCGCAATAAGCGCGCGTTGACGGCGATCCGCTCTGAATCGTCCGTACCGGCTTCGGTATTGTGTGTCGCGCACCCGCAGGTGCGGCAGGTGTGAAATTCCAACATGCGGTCGCCCCACATGTAGACACTGGTGTCCGGCTTGCTGGCGAATTTCACTTCGCGCTGCGGATAGTAAGCCCACAGGCCGCCATAGAGGCGACAGCGCGAGCAATTGCAGTCCATCACCCATTCGGGCTCTTCGACTTCGAAGCGCACCGCCCCGCAATGACAGAAACCGCTCAGCTTCGTCATCCGAGCGCTTGCTCCAACAAAACCTCAAGCTCCTTGAGGTGCTTCGACATTTGGCCCGCGGCGGTTGAAGCGCTGGCGGGACGGCCGGCGTATCGCGCGCGCCTGGCCGTCGTGTGGAGCTTTTCGAGCGTGAGTTCGATCCATGGTTCGGCGAAGAGATAGCCGCCCATATTCTTCGGCTCTTCCTGGCACCATACGAGTTCGGCGTTCGGGAAGCGCGCAAGCTCCGTCATCATCGACTTCATCGGCCACGGGTAGAGCTGTTCGAGACGCAGGATGTAGACGTCGATGAGACCGCGCTTCTCGCGCTCGTCCAAGAGATCGTAGTAGACCTTGCCCGAGCAGATCAGCACGCGGCGGATTTCGCTATCGCCTTTGAGCTTGATCGTGGTGTTGCCATTGTTCAGTTGCGCATCGTCCCAGAGCACGCGATGGAACGAGGTGCCTTCGGCCATGTCAGCGAGAGCTGAGACCGCCTTCTTGTGGCGGAGCAGCGATTTTGGCGTAAACACAATCAGCGGCTTGCGGAAATCGCGGTGCTGCTGACGGCGGAGCGCGTGGAAATAATTTGCCGGCGTCGTGCAGTTGACAACCTGCATGTTGTCTTCCGCGCATTGCTGCAGGAAGCGCTCGACACGCGCCGAGCTGTGCTCGGGGCCTTGGCCCTCATAGCCGTGCGGCAAGAGCATCACGAGACCCGACATGCGCAGCCATTTGCGCTCGCCAGATGAGATGAACTGATCGATCACGACCTGGGCGCCGTTCACGAAATCGCCGAATTGCGCTTCCCAGAGCGTGAGCGTCTTCGGATCGGCAAGCGTGTGGCCGTATTCAAAACCGAGCACCGCCTCTTCCGAGAGCAGCGAGTCGATGACTTCGTAGTGCGCTTGGCCTTGGCGGATGTGGTTCAGCGGCGTGTAGCGATCTTCGGTTTGCTGATCCACGAAATGCGAGTGGCGCTGGCTGAACGTGCCGCGGCATGAGTCTTGGCCGCTGAGGCGGACGTTGAAACCTTCGTCGAGCAACGTCGCGAACGCGAGGTGTTCGGCGAGCGCCCAATCCACGCCCTGGCCTTCATCGATGGCCTTGCGCCGCGCTTCGACGACGCGTTGCACGGTCTTGTGCATGTCGAAATCGCGCGGCAGCTCGGTGATGCGGCGCCCGAGGTCGCGGAGCTTCGCCAGCGGGAATTCGGTCTTGCCGCGGCGATCGTCGTCTTCCGGCAGCGCAAAGCCGGCCCAATCGCCATCGAGCCAATCGGCCTTGTTGGCGCGATAGGTTTTGCCCGCGTCGAATTCCTTATCGAGGAAGGCGCCAAAATCGTCTTGCCACGCGTCGAACTCGGCCTGCGTGACCACACCCTCCTTGATCAGGCGATCGGCGTAGATTTGCAGCGTTGTGGGCTGATCCTTGACCCGGCGATACATGATCGGCTGCGTCATCGTCGGGTCGTCGCCCTCGTTGTGACCGAAGCGGCGATAGCAGAACATGTCAATGACGACGTCTTTGCCGAAAAGCTGGCGATATTCGGTGGCCACCTTCGCGGCGAACACGACAGCTTCCGGATCGTCGCCGTTCACGTGGAAAATCGGCGCTTGCACCATCAGCGCGACGTCGGACGGGTACGGCGACGAGCGCGAGAAGCGCGGCGCGGTCGTGAAGCCGATCTGGTTGTTGATGATGAAGTGCATCGTGCCGCCGGTTCTGTACCCACGGAGACCCGAGAGCGCGAAACACTCGGCGACGACGCCCTGCCCCGCGAACGCAGCATCGCCGTGAATGAGCAGAGGCATGACGCGTGCGCGCAATTCAGCGAGTGCAATGCCTTCTTCGGTCCATGTTGCGCGCTTGGCTTGCTTGGCGCGGGCTTTGCCGAGGACGACGGGGTTGACGATTTCGAGGTGCGAAGGATTGGCCGTGAGCGACAGGTGAACGTTGTTGCCATCGAAGGCGCGGTCGCTTGAAGCGCCCAAGTGATACTTCACATCGCCCGAGCCCAGCACATCGTCTGGCGTTGACGAACCGCCCTGGAATTCGTGGAAAATCGCCTGGTAGGGCTTGCCCATCACGGCGGCGAGCATGTTGAGACGGCCGCGGTGCGCCATGCCGAGCACGATCTCTTCGACGCCGAGCGCGCCGCCGCGCTTGATGACCTGCTCCATCGCCGGGATCATCGCTTCGCCGCCATCGAGGCCGAAGCGCTTGGTGCCGGGATGGCGCTTGTGCACGAACTTCTCGAAGCCCTCGCCTTCGATGAGCTTCTTCAGGATCGAGCGCTTGCCTTCCGGCGTGAACGCAACGCCCTTATCCGGACCTTCGATGCGCTCTTGAATCCACGACTTCTCGCCGGGATCGGAGATGTGCATGAACTCCACGCCGATCGTCTCGCAATAAGTGCGGCGGAGGATCGCGAGCATTTCATTGACGGTGGCGGTCTGCAGACCAAGCACGCCATCGATGAAGATCGACCGATCGAGATCGTTCAGGCCGAAACCGTGCGTTGCCGGATCGAGTTCGGGCGCCGGCGGGCGCGTCTCGATGCCGAGCGGATCGAGCTTCGCCGCAAGGTGACCGCGCGTGCGATAGGCGCGGATCATCATCAGCGCGCGAACGCTATCGCGCGCAGCGGACTGAACGTCTTGCGTCGAGGCGCCGGGCAAACGCGCGGCGACTTGTCGTTCGAGCTTGGTGGCGAGCGCGCCCCAATTGCCATCGAGCAGCGCGGTGGTTTCCGTCGTCGGCGGACGCGCGATTTCGGGGCGGTACCAGGATGGGCCTTTGACAGCGGCGTTCACCGCCGCCGGGTCGTCGCGCACTTGATCGAAGAAGGCGCGCCAGGAGGCGTCGACCGAGTTCGGGTCGCGGGCGTAACGGGCGGCCATTTCTTCGACGAAGGTCGCGTTGGCGCCGTAAAGGAAGCTCGTTTCGAGCAAGGCCGTATTGGAGAGGCTGCGGGCGTCATCCGCCATGGAAGGCTGACCTTTCGGAAACCGGGCAGAACCCATGGAAAATATAGGGCGCGCCGTCAGACGGCGCCCCTTCTAAAGTGCGTCGGTTAAGGATTGAAGGGCTGCGGTGGCGCAGGGCTGTATTCCGCCCTAGTCGGTCCAATTCTGATCGATCTGGAACGAGCTTCGCGGGCCGGCTTGGGGTTTCAGTTCGAAGCGGATGCGTTGCCAGATCTGATCGTGAAATCTGGACCAGCGCCACCAACGCCCGCCGTCCGATTGAGGGAGGCCATCCACCGGCTCGCTATCCAGGCCCAGCGCTGGATTTCCGAAGGTTTCATTGAGGAACGGCAACTGTCGCGCACCGGCGGCAATAGCTTCGCCCTCGACCTCGTTCACGACGAAGCGAATATCGCAGTATTGGTCCGCCGAACGACGTGGAAAGTCCGGCACATTCCCGCCGAACATGCGCAACGAAGGCTCGGGCGGTGGCAATATCGGTGATCCAGCGTCGCGTCGGCTACGCATGGCGTTTGTGAGTGTCCATGGGGGAAGCGCGATGGTGAGCGTGATCGGGTCATCGCCATCGCGAATAGCCCATCCCGTCATGTATCCGATTTGATTGGCATTCCGGGCGGCTTCAAGTTCGGGCAGCGCGAGATCACGCCAGCGGCGTTCCCGTGCGATTGCTTCGACACTCATGAGGCTCGACCCATGGGCCAAGCAGACTTCGCGCGCCAGCTCGAGAATTTCGTCCGCAGTTGCGGACTGCGCGGGAGAGTTCGCGAGAAGAGCGCACACAAAGGGCAGAAGTGTAAGGAAGCGGATGGGCTAGCCTTTCAGCAATTCGCTCATCGTGCGGCCCAGCGCGGCCGGGTGCGGGGCGACCTTGATGCCGGCGGCTTCGAGCGCGGCGATCTTCGAGGGCGCATCGCCTTTGCCGCCCGAAATGATCGCGCCGGCGTGACCCATGCGCCGGCCTGGGGGCGCGGTGGCGCCCGCGATGAAACCGACGACAGGCTTCCACCGGCCCTTCTTGCGTTCATCGGCAAGAAATTGCGCCGCGTCTTCTTCGGCGCTGCCGCCGATTTCGCCGATCATGATGATCGACTTGGTCTCTGGGTCAGCGAGGAAGAGTTCGAGCACGTCGATGAACTCAGTGCCCTTCACCGGATCGCCGCCGATGCCGACAGCAGTCGATTGGCCGAGATTCTCATTGGTGGTTTGGAACACCGCTTCGTAGGTCAGCGTGCCGGAGCGCGAGACGACGCCGACGCTGCCTTTCTGGAAAATTTGACCTGGCATGATGCCGATCTTGCATTCGTTCGGCGTGAGAATGCCGGGGCAGTTCGGGCCGAGCAGTTTCGAGTTCGACTTCGCGAGCTTCGCTTTCACGCGCACCATGTCGAGCACCGGGATGCCTTCGGTGATGCAAACGATGTACGGAATCTCGGCGTCGATCGCTTCTTCGATGGCGGCGGCGGCGCCTGGAGGCGGCACGTAGATTACGGACGCGTCGGCGCCGGCTTTTTCCTTCGCTTCCGCGACCGTGTTGAATACCGGCAAACCGAGATGCGTCTGGCCGCCCTTCCCCGGGCTCACGCCGCCCGTCATCTTGGTGCCGTAGGCGATGGCCTGCTCGGAGTGAAACGTGCCGTTCTTGCCGGTGAAGCCCTGGCAGATGACGCGCGTTGAAGCGTTGACGAGAATAGACACAGAGGCCCCCCGGGGCGATTTGATTTGCGCCCGCGTCGTAACCGAGGCGACCGCGATTGCAAGTACCGGCGCGCGCCCCTGGACAAGGGTTGCCCCTGAGATATGGTAACCGGGAACCAGAGCAACAGCTCGGTTCGTGGGGGGATCCATGCTGAAGAGATTTTTCGCGCTCGCGGCGGCGCTCGTCGTCGTTGGCACGCTTGGCGTCGCGGAAGCGCGAACACGCCGCGGCGATCGCATTGAGCAATTGCCAGCCAATTCGCGCATCCTGATTATGCAACCTGACGTGCAACTGTCGATACTGACCGCGGCGGGCGTGCCCGAGCCACGCGAAGACTGGTCCATCGCGGGCCGCAACAACCTGGCGCGCAGCCTGGAAGCGACAGTGACGCGGGAACAGCACGTCGCCAGCGCGCTCGATCCTCAAACGGCGATGGAAGGCCGCACTGGCCAGATCATCCGGCTGCATGACGCTGTCGGCGGCGCCATCTTGTACGATCGCGTGCTCAAGCTGCCGACACTTCGCGACCACCCGCAATGGACACTGGGTGAAGGCGTCCAAGAACTCGCAACGGCGTACAGCGCCGACTACGCGCTCTTCGTCGTGGCTCGAGGTTCTTATGCCAGCGGCGCGCGAACAGCCGCCGCGATCGTCGGCTTCGTTGCGGGCGTCTATATCCCGATGGGTGGGCAGCAGGTCTTTGCCTCCCTGGTGAACTTGCATACCGGCGAGATCGTTTGGTTCGGCGTTGAAAACGCGAACGGCTCCGACATGCGCGAGGTGCTTGGCGCTAGCGCCGTTGTGGCCAAGCTTCTTGCCGATGCACCGCTATGAAGAGGCTCCTCGCCGCCGCCTCGGTTCTGGCGCTGGCGCTGGCCACAGAGGCGGCCGCTCAGGAGACGCAAGCGTCGCCAGAGGCGCCAATTGCATCAGCGATCGCTCAGGACGTCGCGACGGGCGTTGAGCCGATCGCCGCAACTCCGGATGTGGCCATCTCCCCAAGCGCCACTATCCAGCAGGCGATGACGCGGCCCGCGCCGTCTCGAGTTCGTCCGGCGATCAACACGGACGAAGGCGGTCTGTGGGGGATGTCCGATCGCACCGAGCAGGAAGCGCGCAATTCCGGCCAACTCGAAAACGATGCGGCGTTGAACGCCTATCTCTATGAGGTCGCCTGCCGGGTCGCCGCCGACGCCTGTGGCGACATTCGCCTCTATGTAATGAACCGGCCCTATTTCAACGCTTCGATGGCGCCGAACGGCTACACCGAAGTCTGGTCCGGCCTGCTGTTGCGGGTCGAGGACGAAGCGCAACTGGCTTTCGTTCTAGGCCACGAAATCGGTCACTATCGCGAGCGGCATTCGTTGGCGATGCTACGCACGATCCGCAGCCGCGCCGGTGTGGCGATGGTGTTTTCGATCATCACGGTTGGCGCCGGCGTCGGCATCATTGGCGACATCGTCTATCTCGGCACGATCGCCTCGGTGTTCGGCTTTTCGCGCGAGAACGAGTCCGAAGCGGACATGATCGGCTTCGATCACGCCGTCGCTGCAGGATACGATGCGCACGCCGGCGATCTTCTGTGGCAGAACCTGCTTGCTGAGACGCAAGCATCCGACAACCCCGACGTGCGCCGCCAAGAAACGCGCGGCAGCATCTTCCGCACCCACCCCCTCTCGGCGGATCGGGTTGAGGCGCTTGAAGAACGCGCAGCGGCGGCGACAGGCGGAGAGACGCATCGCGAACGCTATCGCGCGGCGATCCGGCCGTTTTTGGGTGAGTGGCTGCGCTCCGATCTGCGCCGACGCGACTATGGACAGACCGCGCTGCTGCTCGATCGGCTGGGCGCACATGGCGAAGACCTCGGCGTGATCGAATACTATCGCGGCGAGATAAATCGCCTGCGCCGCGGCGAAGGCGATCGCGAGCGCGCCTTCCAGCACTATTCCAACGCCATTGCACAGCCCGATGCGCCGGCAGCTGCGTGGCGCGAACTCGGCGAATACGCTTCACGCGACGGCAGAAACGCGGACGCGGTTGCGCTGTTTACGACTTATCTGGAACGCGCCCCACAAGCGGGCGATCGCGCGCTCGTGGAAGCGCGCATTCAGCAGCTTTCGGGAGGGGGACAATGAAGACGACAAGACGCGGCATTCTAGCCGCAGCCGCGGGCGGCGCTCTGGCGTCGGGCTGCGCGAGCATCCCGCTTGCACGCGCGGGCTCATATCAGGCGCGCGGCACGGCGTTTTCGGTAACGCTGGCGCGGCCATGGTCCGATCTCACGGCGCTGAGCATGCAAGCGCGCGGCGTCCGCGTGCTGACGATCAACGGGCTGCAGCTGAACCAACTCTATATTGCGAGCATTGCGCCGAACGCATCGCTGGTGCGCGTCGCCGACCGCGACACGCCGCGGCCGACCTATCGCACGGACATGGGCGAGACGGAGCTGGTCGAGTTCGTGATCGATTCACTTGCGACATTGAACTATCAGGACCCGCAATCGACGGGCCTGCGTCCGCAGACGCTTGCGGGCGCGCCGGGCGTGCGGTTCGACATCAGCACCCGCACCGAAACAGGGCTCAACATCTCCGGAACGGCGCTCGCCGCCCGCGCCGGCGACAACTTGCACCTCTTGATGTTCCTGGCGCCGAGCGAGCACTATTACGGCGCGTTCGCGCAGGAAATCGACGCGATGTTCGCGAGCGCTGTGCCGGCGTAAGGCGGCGCGGCCGCTAGCCCATGATGAAAGCGTTGAGCTTGTTGCCGTCGGGGTCGCGGAAGTAGGCGGCGTAGAAGCCGCCGTCGCCGCGCGGGCCGGGCTTGCCTTCATCCTTGGCGCCGAGCGACATGGCGAGATTGTAGAGGCGATCGACTTGCGCTTGGTCCTTGCACTCAAGCGCCACCATGACGCCGTTGCCGACTGTCGCGGCGGCGCCATCGAACGGCTTGGTGAGACCGATGCCGGCGCCGCCGCCAGGCGTGCCCCACGCAATGGCCCCAGGCCATTCCATCATACGCGAGGTGCCGAGTTCAGCGGCGATGGCGTCGTAGAATTTCGCGGCGCGATCTAGGTCGTTGGTGCCGAGTGTGACGTAACCGATCATTTCTCTTTCCTCCCCGACATGATGACATCGCGGTCTTGGGCCGCGTGCAGAATGCGGATCACTTCTACTTTGTCGGCGCCCACCTGCACATAAAGGATGTAGGCGCCGGACACATGCAGGCGCATGCCCTCGCCAAATTCTGGCCGGAGCGAGCCCGTATCCGGCATTCGCTCGACCGCAGCCAGCTTCTTGCGGATGCGCGCCAAAACACGCGTTGATACTGCCGGGCCAGCTTCACGGCGCAGGTATGTCCGAATTTCAGCGATGTCGGCCAACGCTTCTGCCGACAGCTCGACCGGCAGACGGCGCACGCGCTGCTACTCCGCCGCTTTTGTCAGCGCGCGCGCGGCAGCTTCGTCTTCGGCGATCCATTGGTCGATTTGGCGGAATGCTTCCTCAAGCGGAATCCCCTCCCCGCGCGCGAGACTGGCGCGGGCTTCATCGAGCTTGCCGCGGACGTATTCGATCTCGGCGCGGCGCTCGGCGAGTGCGTCGGCAACCAGCGCTTCCACACTTTCGGCGCGGCCAGCGACAACTTCAGCGCGAGCCCAAGCTTCGAGATCGGCGGGGAGCGTAATGGCCGTCATGGGGCGGAGGATAGCACGAACCGCGTCACGCGAAATCAGTAAGTGTCACCTACAACACCCACAACAGGAGATTCTCTATGGGTCCGGTACAATTCGCGCGTTCTGCAAACGCAAGGTCTGAACGATTATTGTTGAGGTCCACACTAAGGATGGATGCGGCTGAGCGTTCGGAAAGCCGAGTTGCTCGATCACTCCGCGCAACGAGGCTTGTTGGTAGTCCAACCGAGTGGAAGCGAAGGAAACTTGGATGATGTCACGCTCGCGAAGTCGCGCCCACTCGCCACGCACATCAACTTCCGAAACCGTCGGAGGCTGCGTCACATAGCCAAGGCCCTCAAGCGGAGCCTGTACATCCGCGACCGCGATCGGATCGGTCGCAGATATCCAAGTCGTAGTACAAGATCTCCTCTCCAATCCCGCCCCCGGATCCACGCGCGCATAGATTCGGCTCGCGCCATTTGGATGGTCGACCGTCGAAACGTCCCTCACGAAAGAATATACGGTATCTGAACCTTCCCACTCCCGGCGCCAACCGCTCGGTAACGTCTGAAGATTTTCGCCGTCAATCCAACGCATACAAAAAGAAATCGCCTCCCCCGTAGACAGTTCTCCCGGCTCTTCACTAGCGGCAGGCTGCGTCGATACGAGCAGCATCGTGGCGGCCATCAAGGCGCGCATTTCTACCCCTTCACCGCCTTCACGATCTTCCTTGCCGCATCTTCCAGATCATCCGCCGCGATCACATTCAGCCCGCTGTTGCGGAGGATGGCTTTGCCTTCTTCGACCATCGTGCCTTCGAGGCGGACGACGAGCGGCACGGTGAGGCCGACGCTCTTCACCGCCGCGATCACGCCTTCGGCGATGACGTCGCAGCGGGCGATGCCGCCGAAAATGTTGACCAAAATCCCCTTCACCTTGGGATCGGCGAGGATGATCTTGAAGGCGGCTTCGACCTTGTTCTTGTCAGCGCCGCCGCCGACGTCGAGGAAGTTCGCCGGCTCGGCGCCGAAGAGCTTGATGATGTCCATCGTCGCCATGGCGAGGCCGGCGCCGTTGACGAGACAGCCGATTTCACCGTCAAGCGCGATGTAAGAGAGATCGTATTTTGAGGCTTCGATCTCGCGTTCGTCTTCCTCGCCAATATCGCGCAGATCGGCCCATTCGGGATGGCGGAACGCGGCGTTGGAATCGAAGCTCACTTTCGCGTCGCCGCAGAGGAGCTTGCCGTCTTCGGTGACGATGAGCGGGTTGATCTCAAGCAGGCTCATGTCGCTCTTGGTGAAGGCTTCATAGAGCTTGCGGATCAGCGCATCGCATTGCGCGGCGAGATCGCCGCCGATGCCGAAGGCCGAAGCGATCTTCGCGGTGTCGGCGCTCGTTGGGCCAATCAGCGGATCGATGCCAACGGTGGTGATCTTCTCTGGCGTGTCGTGAGCGACTTCTTCGATATTCATGCCCCCCGCTTCCGACGCGACGAAAGCGACGCGACCCTGCTCGCGATCGACAAGCGCGGAGAGATAGAACTCCTTCGCGATCTTCACACCTTCTTCAATGTAGATGCGTTTCACCACGCGGCCTGCCGCGCCCGTTTGCAGCGTCACCAGCGTGTTGCCGAGCATTTGCGAGGCATAGAGGCCGACATCTTCCGGCTTGAAGGCAATGCGCACGCCACCCTTCTCGCCGGCCGCCGCTTCCTTGAACTTGCCCTTGCCGCGCCCGCCGGCATGGATCTGACTCTTCACCGCCCAGACCGAGCCGCCGAGCTTGGCGGCGGCGTCGATGGCCTCTTCGGTGGTGAAGGCCGCAAAGCCCCGCGGGACCGGCGCGCCGAAGCTCTTGAGGACAGCTTTGCCTTGGTATTCGTGGATGTTCATTGAGGCCCCGGAAGTGGCGTGGATTCGGTTGGCTTTATAGGCCCGATGCGTGCGCCGCCAAGCCCGCGAGAGCGCAAGCAGCCAGAACCAGCAGCAAATTCGCCCTGAACCGGATGAGCGCGATGGCCGCGACAAGCGAAAGCGCGATCATCCACCAAATGCCGGACGTTGGGTCAGGGAGTTCGGTGGGGCCGAGGCGGATTTGGCGAGCGAACAGCGCGTGGGTCGCAAAGAAGAGCGCGAGTTTGGCGATGACCCCGAGCACGGCGGCTGTGATCGCGGCGAGCGCGCCGGTGGCGCGCGGATTGTGCTGAAGGCGTTCCGCGTAGGGCGCGCCGGCGAAGATCCACACAAAGCTCGGCGCGAATGTGCACCAGAGCGCAATGGCCGCACCGGCGAGCGCGAGGCCGCCGGCGTTGTGGCCGGCGAGGAAGCCGACAAACTCGTTCACGAGGATGAGCGGGCCTGGCGTCGTTTCGGCGAGACCGAGACCGTCGATCATTTGCTCTGTGGTGAGCCAGCCACGTGAAGCGGCTTCGGTGGTGAGATAGGCAAGCAACGCATAGGCGCCGCCGAAGGTGACACAGGCGAGGATCGAGAACACGAGCGCAATCTGGAAGAGCACGTGGTCCGTGCCGAGCGTGAGCGCGATGAGTGCGGGAGGGGTGAGCCAGAGCATGAGCCAGAGCGCGGCCTGACTCCCCGCCCCCTTGCGGGGCGGGGTTGGGGGTGGGGGTATCAGCTCAG
>JADLHI010000166.1 GCA_020848895.1 Hyphomonadaceae bacterium | reverse complement strand
TGAACCTGGGCTGTTAAGTCAGCTCGCGCGCGACGCGATTCATCCGGCCCGTTTTCTGCATAGAGCGCTCAAACGGCGTTAATGCCGTGTTTGGGTTAATCGCCATGGCGTTCGATGCAGGCGCTCGCACCGCGAGCACAGTTAATTTCCTCAATCTTCCGTTCAGTGGTCTAGACCTCGATGGCGCACTCGATGCGATCAGCGTCCGCGCCAGCCTTGATCTGCCGTTCGCTTACGTGGCGACGCCAAATGTCGATCACGTCGTCTGTCTCGCCAACGAGCCGTCGCGCCGCACGCTTTACGATCATGCCTGGCTGCTCCTGAACGACAGTCGCGTGCTGCAAGGCCTCGCACGCAGGGCCAAGATCGACCTGCCGCTTGCATCAGGATCGGACATGGCCGAGCACCTTTTCGATACAGTGATCGACAAGAACGAGCCAGTCACCATTATCGGCGGCGATCGCGAGAGTATCGAGCAATTGAAGCGCGTCTATGGTCTGCGCGATGTCCGCTGGCACGAACCGCCCATGAATCTGAAGCAAAAGCCGGGCGCGGTCGTTCGTGCGGCGGCGTTCGCCGCGGCTCAGCCTTCGCGGTTTACCTTCATTTGCGTCGGCGCGCCGCAACAGGAGATGATCGCCTACGCGATTGCGCAGTACGGCGATGCGCGCGGCGTCGGTCTCTGTGTCGGCGCGGCGTTGCACTTTCTATCGGGCAGCGCCAAGCGCGCGCCGAAATGGATGCAGGGTCTCGGCCTTGAATGGCTGCATCGTCTGGCCAGCGAGCCGGCGCGCATGTGGAAGCGCTACTTGGTGACCGGTCCCAGAGTGTTTTCGCTGTTCGCCGAATGGCGCGCCTCGATGGCGGCGTGAAGCTCCGCCTGGCGCTTCTCGTCGATCGGGTAGTTGCGCAGCGTTAAAGACGCCAGAATGCAAAGCACTATCGGCACAAAGATGAAGAGCGCCGACAGCGTCATCAACGCTTCGGGCGTGTTGTTGGCGCCGTTTGCCGCCTGAAAGCCGACGGCGCCAAGGATTGCGTAGGTGATCGGTCCAAGCGCCGCGCCGGCTTTCGATGTCGTCAGCAAGAGGCCGAAGAAGAGGCCAGAGCGGCGCGCGCCGGTGTTGAGTTCATCCTCATCGACGACATCCGCCATCATCGTGCGCGTCAGCAGCACGCCGCCGCCATTGCTGAGGCCGGCGACGAACATGAAGGGCGCGGCGAGCCACAGGTTGCCGGCGGGCAAAACGAAAAGAATGGCGGTCGTCACCGCCGTGTAGATGAATGCGCCGGCGAGCGCGCGGTGCTTGCCCCAACGGCGCGCCGCGAACCACCAGATCGGTACGCCGGCAAGCGCGGCGACAAAATAGAGCGCAAGCAGCGCCTGCGCCGTGTTGGTGAAGCCAAGCACGAACTGGAAATACCAAAGAAAAAGTCCGCCCGAGACGCCTTGCGAAATGCCAAGCAGGAAATCTGGCAGCAGCACGCGTTGCGCCGAGCGGCTCGCGATCAAGGTCTTGATCGTTTGCACGAGCGTCAAATGTTGCTGTGGCGGCCGCTTTTCCTCCGGCACGAAGACGACCGCGATGGCGGTCATCACCGGCAGCAAGAAAACCATGGTCCAGCCCATGGCCATCACAGCCGCGCCGTTCGCGCCTTCCCGGTCTTCGCCGAACGAGAGCGCGGCTATGCCCGCGATCACCAGCATCAGCACTTGGCCGATGGCGCTGGCAAATTGTACGGCGCCAAGAACGTGCGTGCGTCCGTGATAAGTGGGCATCAACTCGCCCGCCCAGCCCAAGTGCGCGATCATCATCGCGGCGTACGCGGTGTAGAGCAGAAAGACCGTCAGCGCCGCGATCGCGACGGGCACGCCGGGCCAAAGTCCGATGAACAGGATCCAGATCAGCATCATCAGCGGCGGACATGCGGCGGTGAGCCAAAAGCGCCTGCGGCCCCACGGATGCATGCTGCGATCCTGAATATTGCCGAGCGTTGGATCGATGACGATGTCGGCGATGCGGACGCCAAGGAAGATCGCCGACACCCAATAGAGCGGGATGCCAAGATGCGATGCAAAGTAGGGCGGGATGAAGATGATCGTCGGCAGCGATAGCGCTAGCAGCGGCGCGGCCGGCGCGGCAAACGCCGCGATTTCCCAAGCGGAGACCTTGCGGCCGCGCGTCGACGTTTGAGTCACTGATCCTCCCGCTCTTACCTCCGCACCGGAGGCGAGCTTTCGTTACAGCGCACTCTCTAGAAATGTAGCCGCGCGATCAACCGCCGCGGACGGTTTGCGTGAGCGGCGCGATGAGCGCGTGGTTTGCCGCTACGACAGAGCCGGTCTGCATGAAATCGCCGCCGTCGACTTCGTTCACGGTTCCGCCGGCTTCGCGCACCAGCACAGCCCCGGCCGAGATGTCCCAAATGCCGAGATCGCGCTCCCAATAGCCATCGAAGCGTCCGGCGGCGACGTACGCAAGATCGAGCGAGGCGGCGCCGAAGCGGCGAATGCCAGCGGTCTTTGCGATCACACGTTCGATTTCCGCGAGCGCTTTCTTGTGATCGCCTTTGCCATGGAACGGCGTGCCGCATGCAAACAGAGCGTCGCGCATGTCATTGCGGCCGGCAACGCGCAGGCGCTTGTCGTTGAGGTAGGCGCCTTGGCCCTTTTCGGCCCAGAAGAGTTCGTCGCGGATCGGATTGTAGACAACGCCCGCAATCAGCACGCCCTCGCGTTCGAGTGCGATTGAGATGGCGAAGTGCGGAATGCCGTGCAGGAAATTGGTGGTGCCGTCGAGCGGATCGACGATCCAGGTGTGGGTCTTGTCGGCGCCCTCGCGGGTGCCGCCTTCCTCGCCGATGAAGCCGTAGCCGGGACGGGCCTTGGAAAGATCGCTGTAGAGCATCTCCTCGGCGCGCTTGTCGGCGGCGCTGACGAAGTTGGCCGGCCCCTTCAGCGACACCTGAAGGTTTTCGATTTCGCCGAGGTCGCGGCTGAGACTGCGGCCGGCGCGGCGCGCGGCCTTGACCATCACGTTGATGAGGGCGGAATAGAGCATGCAATCACGCTGGCGAAATGAGGGTAGGGGGCGGCCGTTGC
>JADLHI010000165.1 GCA_020848895.1 Hyphomonadaceae bacterium | reverse complement strand
TGTACGGCAAGGGCGATTACGACCTCGCGGGCTTTTCTGTCGGCGCCGCTGAGCGCGGGACGCTGCTGCCGCGTGTCGATGAGATGGCGGCGGGCGATGTGATCGTCGGCATTGCGTCGAGCGGGCCGCACTCGAACGGCTATTCGTTGGTGCGCAAAGTTGTCGACCGCTCAGGGCTTGCGTGGGACGCGCCGGCGCCGTTTGCGACTGGCAAGACGCTCGCCGAAGCACTGCTCACCCCGACACGCATTTACGCCAAAGCGCTGAAGCCGATCTTCGAAGCGAAGCTCGCCAAGGGCGCGGCGCACATCACAGGCGGCGGCTTGGTTGAGAACACGCCGCGCGCGCTGCCCGATCATTTGGAAGCGGATTTCGATTGGAGCGCCTGGAAGCGGCCCGCCGTGTTCGAATGGCTGCAAGCGACGGGCGGCGTACCCGAGGCGGACATGCGCCGCACCTTCAATCTTGGGATCGGCATGATCCTCGTCGTTGAACCAGCGAAGGCCGATCAGGTGATCGCGACTCTCAGCGCCAACGGCGAAGCTGCCTTCAAGATCGGCGTGCTGAAGGCGGCATGAGTTCAAGCCTTGGCAGGTTGGAGCGCGCGGCTCCGCCGCGCATGCGGCGCGGAGCGCCGCGCTCCCTCCGTGAAACACCGGTGTCGTGATGAAAAAGCGCGTCGCGGTTCTCATTTCCGGCAGAGGCTCGAACCTGCAGGCTCTGCTCGATGCACGGCAGGATGCGTACGATATCGTGCTCGTCGTCTCGAACGTACCGGGCGCCGCGGGGCTTGAGCGTGCGCGTGCGGCGGGCGTTGAAGCGCTCGTGTTGGATCACAAGCCCTACGGCAAGGACCGCGAAGCGTTCGAGCGCGATCTCGATCATCTGCTTGTGCTGCGCAACATCCAGATTGTCGCTCTTGCAGGCTTCATGCGGGTGCTGACGCCGTTCTTCGTGCGGGCGTGGGCGGGGCGTCTGGTCAATATCCATCCATCGCTGCTGCCGAAATATCCGGGGATCAACACGCACGCCCGCGCGCTTGAAGCAGGCGATGACGTGCATGGCGCGACCGTGCATCTCGTCGTTGAAGAGGTCGATGCGGGCGAGATCATCGGCCAAGCATCGATACCGATCCTGGCTGGCGACACGCCCGAGACGTTGGCGCAGCGGCTGCTCGAAGTGGAGCACAAGCTTTATCCCGAGTGCCTCGCGAAGCTGGCGCGTCAACTCTAGTGCAGACAATATGGACCGCCGGCGTCCCGCCGGCCTGCGCAAGCTTATCCAAGTTGGAGCGCGCGGCTCCGCCGCGCATGCGTCGCGGAGCGACGCGCTCCTTGCTTGCAAGCATGTGCGCAGGCCGGCGGGACGCCGGCGGTCCATATTACCCCGCTGCTTTCGCGGCTGGCTTTGGTTCCAGCTCTTCCTCAACCAAGCGCGCCATGTCCTGTAGCATGCGCAGCTGCGCAGCCGTAAGCGTCCGCGGCTTACTATCGACGATGCAGAACGCGCCGACGCGGGCGCCGTCGGCGGCGTGGAGCGGGATGCCGGCATAGAAGCGCACATGCGGGTCGCCGATGACGACCGGATTCTCGGCGAAGCGATCGTCGCGCAGCGTGTCGTTCACAATCAACGGATCGTCGCCCAAGATGGCGTGCGAGCAAAAGCCCATGTCGCGCGAGGTTTCGCTGAACTCGAAGCCGTAATGGGCCTTGTACCATTGCCTATCGCGATCGATCAGGCTCACCAGCGCGATCGGCGCATCGAACGCGGCGGCGGCGATCCGCGCATGGCGATCGAAGCGCTCTTCAGCGTCGGTATCGAGCAAGCCCAGACGATAGACAGCGGCAAGGCGCGCTTCTTCGTCGGCCGGGAGCGCCGCCTTCCGCCAACGCAGCATCGAGCGCATCAGCCACGCGCGCATCCGCGAGCGGGCGTATTGCAAACTGAACGGGCGCGTCAGCCAGTCGGTGACGCCAGCCGCCTCGCCTTTGTCTTCGGGCACTTTCGGCTGGTCGGTGACGATGATGATCGGCAAGTCCTTCGCCTCGTCGCCGGCGAGCGCGCGCAGATCGGAACACAGAGAAACCGGATCGATGTCGGTCAGCGCGTCGCCCAGGAAGATGAGCGAAGGATGACCGCCCTGCACGGCTTCGACCAATTGCTCGGTCAACACTTCAGAAACACTTGGCACGCCATCGGCTTTCGCAGCGGCGCTCAAAATCGCGCGGTCGTTGGCGGAGACGCCGGCGATCAACACCAGTTCTTCGGTGGCGTTCGTGGACGGCGCGACGAGGCTTGACGGCAGGAACGGCGTTACACGCACCGCGTTCGCGGGGCCGCGCAGCTCGATCGCGCTGCCTTCGGCGGCGCCAATAACCTTTAAGTCTTTGCCCGCGGCCGCCACACGCCGCCGCGCAGCGCCGATGAGGCCATCTACGGCGTCATCCGAGCGTGCGGGATCGTGATGGTAGAGAGCCAGCGTTTTGACATTGGCCGCCATCGCCACATCCACCGCGTACTCAATCGTGCTGTGACCCCAACCGACTTTCGTCGGAAATTCGTCCGCCGTGTACTGAGCGTCGTGGATCACCAAATCGGCGTCGCGGAGAAACTCGATATGCGCGGCGTCGCCGCCATCGCCCGCATCGGCATGCCCTTCGCCAGCTTGACGATCGTGCGGCTCGTGATCGGAGGCGTAAACGAAACTGCCGCCGTCCGCTTCGAGGCGATAGCCCACGGTTAGCGCCGGATGATTGAGATATTGCGTGGCGATCCAGACATCCTCGATCGAAAAGCCGCCTTCGACGATTTCGTGATAATGCACCTCGGCCGCGAACGCGTTCAGCGTCACCGGAAAGTACGCGTAGTCCATCTGCGCCGCGAGTATGTCGCGAAGCGACTGGCCGATGCCGCGCGGCCCGTAAATGTGCCACTCGGCGCCGGCTGCGAAGAGCGGCGCGAAGAAGGGCAGACCCTGAATATGATCCCAGTGCGTGTGCGAGATGAGGATGTGGCCGCGCATGCCTCGGCCCTGCTGCATCAGCGCTTGGCCGAGCGCGTTGGCGCCGGTTCCAGCATCGATAAGGATGGTCGCGCCAGAATCGGACATCACCTCGACGCATGAGGTGTTGCCGCCGTAACGGAGCGTGGCGCCGCCGGGTGTAGCGATCGATCCGCGCGTGCCCCAGAAGCGCACCTGCATCGCGTCGTCTCCTGGCGGCATTATGCGCCGGTTGTCGCCATCGGCAAGACAAGTTGGACCAAGCGCCTATATCTCTCTGCAAGGAGACGTTTCATGGCTGAACGCGACTACGTGCTCGGCACGCACGACGATGAAATCTATCGCTTGGGCTTTCAGCACCGGGTTTGGCGCCCGCGCGCGCTCGATGCATGGGCGCGCGCGCGCATCGGCGATGGCTGCAAGGTGATCGATTTCGGCGCGGGGCCTGGCTTTGCGACGATGGACCTTGCGGAGATGGTCGGTCCGAATGGGCAAGTGCACGCGCTGGAGCGCTCGCGACGGTTTCTCGACACGCTGGAAGCGCAAGCAAAGGCGCGCGGCTTCACGCAAGTGAAGGCCCATGAGGTCGACGTTGTCACCGATCCCATTCCGGTCAGCGGCGCCGATGCGGCTTGGGCGCGCTGGATCTTCGCGTTTCTGCCGCGTCCGAAAGAGGCGCTGAAGAAGCTCGTGGACGCGCTGAAGCCCGGCGGCGCGCTCGTCTTCCATGAATACCTGGATTACCAGACCTGGAAGCTTGCGCCGCCTGCGCCGAACTTTGAGAAATTCGTCGATGAAGTCTCGGCCAATTGGCGCGCATCCGGCGGCGAGCCGGATATCGCGCGGCGCCTGCCGTCATGGCTCACTGAGATGGGCCTGAAGGTCGAAAGTTTGAGGCCCTATGTCGATGTCGTTTCCAAGGACGACAATACGTGGCGCTGGCCGATCGGCTTCTTCGATATCCACATCGACCGTTTGCTCGAACTCAACCGCATCACATCGCAAATGGCCAAGGACATGCGCGATGAGTTCGCACGCGTCAGCGCTCAGCCCGGGACGCTGATGGTGACGCCGCTCGTGCTGGAAATTATCGCGCGCAAGTAGCTGGCGCGACCGCAAACGGCGTCCTAACTCTTAAGCGCGCAACTAAGGAGCGTGCACATGGCAGACAAAACAGTTGGCCCCGGCAAGACGCCGCCGTTGAAGAAACCGGGCGGCAGCTCGGCGCCCCCAGGACCAGGCCGAGCCGCCACGCCGCTCAACCCGAACAATCCGGGGAAGACCAAGAAGTAGGCACAAAAAGCGCGGCGCCCGAAAGCGCCGCGCTTTGATCTTGTAGCTGCCTTCGCGCCTAGCGCGCTTCAGCCGACGATTTCTTGGTCGCTGAAGAAGAACTCGATTTCGCGGGCGGCGTTTTCGAGGCTGTCCGAGCCGTGGACCGAATTGGCTTCGATCGATTCCGCGAATTGCTTGCGGATCGTGCCTTCGGCGGCGTTCGCCGGGTTCGTCGCGCCCATCACGTCGCGATATTTGGCAACCGCATTGTCGCCTTCGAGCGCTTGCACGACGACCGGACCGGAGATCATGAAGTTTACGAGGTCACGGAAGAACGGGCGTTCTTTGTGCACCGCATAGAAGCCTTCGGCTTGGCCTTCTGAAAGCCAGATGCGCTTTTGCGCGATGATGCGCAGTCCCGACTTTTCGATGACCGCGTTGATCGCGCCCGTCAGGTTACGCTTGGTGGCGTCCGGCTTGATGATGGACAGGGTGCGTTCGGTGGCCATGGCTCGGCGGACTCCGGATTGAATTGGGAGCCGGGTCTATAGCTGCACTGCAGCAAGCCCTCAAGTGCGTCAGAAACACCCCTGCCGTCATCCGAAACGGCCTTTGCGCGCCGTTGGCTAGTAACACGCCAACGGCGTGATCACGCCGCTTGCGTCGGCGATCACCCGGTCAGCCGCAATGCAGCCCTGAGACGCGCCCGTCGGCGCCGAGATCGACGTTCAGGCGGTCGGCGCGGTAGTCCATCGTCACCGCGCAATTGTGACAGATGACGCGCGCGCCCGCGGGTAACTCCGTGCGATCGATGTCGGCGCCAACAGCCCCGATCAGATTCGTGTGGAGAGCCATTTGGCAGGTGTCCGGCGCGGGACGGTGGACTTGCTCGTCTGTGGAACGGCGCGCGATCTGGTCCATCTCGCGGTACGTGAGTTGGCGTCCTTGCCCACTGCACGCAGCGAGGCCAATGACGACAATCCCCGCCACAATCCAGCGCATCATTGCTGCTTCTCCCAGCGCCCCGCGGCGCTCTCTTTCCAATACGACGCGGCAATGCCGCTCTCCTTCGCCTGTTTCCAGCGCGATCGGGCCGATTCCAAGGCGGCAGGATCGCGGCCGTCGAAGATGAGGCACGCACGCTCGAAGCCGGAAATGTCGCCTAGCTCGGCGTCATCGACGAGGAAAAGCGCCTGCGCGGCGTTCGGATTTCCGCCCTCGACCGTGAGCCACACGGGCTGCTTTTTCGGATCGCCCTCGCACCCATGCGGCACGAAGCTATCGTCCCGAAACGTCCAGATAGCGCTATCCAGTTGATCGACGCGCTCAGGCGAACCCGCACGCACAAGTGCGCGCCAACCGCGCTGCAAGCACTTCTCCAGAAGCGGCGGCAACGCCCGTTCGAGGTCGCTTTTCTCAAGGTGGTAGAACCAGAGTTCGGGCATCAC
>JADLHI010000164.1 GCA_020848895.1 Hyphomonadaceae bacterium | reverse complement strand
CAAAACCGTGGACGTACAACACGTTGCCGGCGAACCAGAACGAGGTGAGGTCGTTCCCGGAATCATAATTGTAGCCGAGCTGGCCAGCCGTAAGGCCTGACCACGAGAACACAATCACGTCGCCGCCGGTGTGCTCGAAATCATAGATGATATCGACGCCCCAATTGGTCTCCATCCAGAAGACGTCGTTGCCTGAGCCGCCCCAGAGCTGATCGAGGCCCGCGCCGCCGACGAGCAGGTCATCAAAGATGCCGCCGTCTAGAACGTCGTCGCCATCGCCGCCCCACAGCGTGTCGGCGCCGTGCAGACCGAAGAGACGATCGTTGCCGCCTTGGCCATCGAGCCGATCTTCGCCATTGCCGGAATCGATAACGTCATCGCCATCACCGCCCCAGAGGCGATCGTTGCCGTCGCCGCCCCAGATGCGGTCAGCGCCGTTATTGCCTTCGATGGAATCTTGTCCGGCTTGACCATCGAGCGCGTCGTCACCGTCGCGACCCCAGATGTTGTCGTCACCGTTGCCGCCCCAGACATTGTCGTTGTCTTCTTGGCCGTCGAGCGCGTCGTTGCCGTCATTGCCCCAGACTTGGTCGGCACCAGGGCCGCCCCAAACGGAATCGTCGCCCGCATCGCCCGCGACCTGATCTGCGCCGAGGCCGCCCCAGACTTGGTCGTTGCCATCGTTGCCATAGACAAGATCGTTGCCGCCTTCGCCGCCGAGCTGATCGTTGCCAGCGCCGCCATCGAGCCGGTTAGCGTTGTTGTCGCCGACAAGAAGATCGTTGAACGCCGAGCCGCGCAGATTTTCGATCGAGATGTAGGTGTCGCCTGCGGCGTCACCGGTGTTGCCAGCTGGCGCGTAGAGAATTGCGGTCACGCCCGCAGTAGCGTTGGCGTGGCTCGCCGTATCGATGTCCGCGCCGCCATCAAGCACGTCGGCGCCGCCGAGACCTTCGAGCGTGTCGTTCGAGTCCATGCCTTGCAGCTGGTTAGCCGCAGCATTGCCGATCAGGTTGTCGAGACCAGTCCAACCGCGCGCGTTCTCAATCACCACGCCGTTGGCGATCGTGAAACCGCCGTTCGTTTGATTGACCGAAGAGACGTAGCCGCCGCCGCCCACCTGATTGAGCAGCGTTGCGGCGCGCAGATCGATCGTGGCGCCGTCAGCCGCGAAAGAGATGATCTCGTCTGTGCCGCCCGTATCCCAGATCGTGGTGAAGAACGTACCGGCGGCGTTCCCGACTGGCAGCGCGTAGCTGGTGTTGCCGGAATTCGTCGTCGGGTTGACGCCATAACGTTGCTGCAACAAGCCGACGTCCAAGCCCATCGGCGTGGCCTGCGAACCGAAGTTCAAGAAGCTGCCAAACCTTGTGGGCCAGCCGTCATTGTAGCTCATCGTTGTGAAGATGCCCTGGTTCAGACCGTACGTGCCGTACGAGTCGAATGCATCGAGCACACCTTCCATAACTTCTGAGTCGCCGCCGTTGTCGTGCGGATGCGCGAGTCCAAGCCCGTGGCCGAATTCGTGTATCAGCGTGACGAAGCCGAGGCCCCCTTGCGCCAACCCGCTCGCGTTCCATCCAGAGCCGTTTGCGGCGAAAGCGCCGTATCCAACGCCGCCGGTTGTTTGAAATTGCCCAAGAACGCCTGTTCCCAAACTATTGGTGATCGTCAGCACCCACTCGGCGCCAACCGAACTAAACACGCGGTTGAACGTGATCGGCGTCACCGCAGAGTACGTCGACATCGCCAGAAGCGCCGCATTGACCTCCAGCACCGACCAATCGCGCGAGGCAGTGACGCCGCCGGAGGTCTGGCCGCTCGTTGCGAAATAGACGTCGATGCTGAGCGGCGCGGTATAGTGGAGGTTGATCGTATCGAGTGGATTTTGCGGCGGACCAAGCGCAGCGGTGACGCTGTACGTGCCGGTGTAAGTCGGCCCGGTGTCCGGCTCCCAAGCGCGCGCGCTGAGATAGTACGTTCCAGATTGTGTGGCGGTGAAGCGCAGCAAGGAATCGGTGGCGGGCCCGCCATCGTCGTCGAGCGCGATCATCTGGCCGCTTGAATTGAACAATTCGAGGAAGCAATCGGCGACCGGGTTGGCGCCTGTGCTGCTCATCGTGAACGCGTAGCTTTGGCCGGCGACGAGATCGACGTGGAACCAATCTCTGTCGCCAGCGAAGTTTACGACGCCGGTTTCGGAGCCGCCGATCGTGAGCGTGTACGGCGTGCCCGTATTATTTGGAATGACATCGGATGCCTCAACGACTTGTTGTACGGTGTCGTTGCCGAGCCGCGCTCCCGCAAATCCGCCGAAGCCATCGGCTTCCGAGAGCTGCTGCAGCGCCGAATTCCGACCGCGAAATGCCATTGTGATCTCCCCGCTTCACATGCCGTAGCATGCTTCCAGAACTTGCCAAGCAGCAACAGCAAGAGGCCGCGTACTGCGCTGTTCTGGCGGTATCGAATTAGGTCTGGACGGGAACTATCCGTACACAATCACGTCCGTCAAATCCGCGAAACCGTGCACCCACACGATATTGCCCGCGAACCAGAATTCCGTGAGATTCGTCGTTGCATTGTAATCGTAGCCGAGCTGACCGGCCGTGAGGCCAGACCACGAAAAGACGAGCAAATCGCCACCGGCGTGGTCGAAGTCGAAAATGACATCTACGCCCCAGCCCGTTTCCATCCAGAACGTGTCGTTGCCCGAGCCGCCCCAGACTTGATCCTGCCCGGCGCCACCGATCAGCAGATCGTCAAAGATGCCGCCATCAAGGATGTCATCGCCATCGCCGCCCCAAAGAATGTCGGCGCCGTGAAGACCAAAGAGGCGATCATTGCCGGCGCCGCCATCGAGACGATCTTCGCCATTGCCGGAATCGATGACGTCATCGCCGTCGCCGCCCCAGAGGCGGTCATTGCCATCTGCGCCCCAGATGTTGTCGTTGCCAGCTTGGCCTTCGATTGAATCTTGCCCTGCGCCGCCGTCGAGCAGATCAGCGCCGTCACCGCCCCAGATAGAGTCGTCGCCGACGCCACCCCAAATGTTGTCGGCATCACCTTGGCCGTCGAGAGCATCGTTGCCGCCATCGCCCCAAATGCGATCGGCGCCAAGGCCACCCCAAACAGAGTCATTGTCATTGCCACCGCTGATCGCGTCGGCGCCGTCATTGCCCCAGACTTGGTCTTGCCCGTCTTGGCCGAGCAACGTGTCATCACCGGCTTCGCCAGCGAGAGCATCGTTGCCGCCCGCGCCTTCGACAATGTTTGCGGTGTTGTCGCCCACGAGCGTGTCTGCGAACGCAGAGCCGCTGATGTTTTCAATCGACGTGTACGTGTCGCCGAGCGCGTCGCCCGTATTGAGGCCTGGCTGCAAGAAACGCACGGTGACGCCGCTTGTGGCTGTCGAATAGCCTGCGAAATCTGAACCGAGGCCGCCATTCAGTGAATCGGCGCCAGCGCCGCCGATGAGACGGTTGTTGGCATTGTTGCCGATGATCGCGTCATTGCCGGCGCCGCCGATGGCGTTTTCGATGACGGCGCCGCGCGCGATGGAGATATTGCCGGTGGCGATAGGCGTTGTCGTCGCAGGGCCGGCGCTTGAGAAAGCTTCTTCACGCAGATCGATCTCAGAGGCCGTCGAATAGCCAGAGAGATCCAGCGTGTCTTCGCCGCCCGCATCCCAGATGGAAAACACTGCGGCGACGGGGCCGCTCACGATGTTGAAGTGCGCATGCCCGGCGTTGGAGTTGAAGCCGTAGACAGTGTTGCCCGTGCGCGTCGACATGTTCGCGCCATAGAGACGCTGGACCGCAGCGATGTCGTGCAATTGCGGGCCGGACGCGAAACCGCCCAGCGAACCGCCGGCGTTGGTTGAGCCGAAATAGCTCATGATCGTGAACATCCGCACGTCCTGCCAGTACGCGGCGTTCGCCGCGTACGTCGGCTCTGTGGCGTCCGATGCGTCGTATGGCGACGGGTGCGCGAGGCCGATGGCGTGGCCAATCTCGTGCGCAAGAACCTGCAGGCCGTAATTGCCCTCGGTGAAGTCTTGGTTGTCGGCGAGCGAGCTATTGATCCAGACGTCGCCAGCTTCGGGGCCTGAGCCTGGATAATACGCGAATGCGGCAGCGCCATCAGCCCCTGTCGCGTAATTTGAAAACAGAATGGTCGCGAAGTTGGAATAGGCGGCGTCGCCGCTGCCTGTGCCGACGCGCTGAAAAGTGATGTTCGCGGTCTCGGACCAAAGCTTGAGGATGTCCTCGGTCGCTGCGATTTGCGCCGCGCTGAAGCGGCTGAAACCGCCCGTATCGTCCGGCATGGCGCCAGGCGCGGTGGAACGATACGCGTAAGTGACGGTGACCGCTTGCCCCAGGCCGCTCCAGCTCAAGTTATTGCGCGTGATTTGCGCGGCGGCTTGATCCCAGCTGAAGATAGGCTTGCCGTTCGCCGCGACGCCGCTTGAAGGCGGAATGAAGAATTCCGGTCCGTCGATGACATCGCCCGTTTGCAGTGCGGCTCGTTTGGAGATCGCCATCTTCAACTCTCCTGCATCGTAGTTTGGCCGCCAGCGGGCCCGCCGCAGCGGGCCCTACACTGCTACGTTCTACTGCCCGCGTACGATCACATCGCTGCGATCAGCGAAGCCGCGAATCCACAGAACGTTCCCAGCGAACCAGAACTGCGTGAGATTGCGGGACTGGTGATACTGATAGCCAAGCTGCTCAACCGTGAGCCCCGGCCAGATGAAGACCAGCGTGTCGCCGCCGTCGTGATCGAAGTCGACGATCGTATCGACGCCCCAGTTCTGTTCCATCGTGAACACATCGACGCCTGCGCCGCCAGTCAGCGAATCATTGCCAGGGCCGCCAACGAGTTCGTCGTTGTCCTCGCCGCCATCAAGCGCATCGTCTCCGGCGCCGCCGATCAGTGCGTCAGCGCCTTGCTGACCGAGAAGACGATCGTTACCGGCGCCGCCATCAAGCCGGTCTTCACCGCCGCCGCCTTCGATGATGTCATCGCCATCGCTGCCCGCGATAATGTCGTTACCGTCGCCGCCCCAGATGCGATCAACGCCGTTGGCGCCATCGATCGTGTCCGCGCCGCCTTGTCCATCGAGCGCGTCGTCGCCTTCGCCACCAAAAATCTGATCGTCGCCAATGGCGCCCCAAACGCTATCGGCGCCGTCACCGGCCTCGATCACGTCGTTGCCTTCAGCGCCCCACAGCTGGTCGTCACCCGCAAGACCAAGAATGTTGTCGGCTTCGGCGGTGCCTTGGATTTGATCCGGGCCGTCCGTGCCTTCGATGCGGTTCAGCGGCGGGCCTTCTTGCTTGCCGTCATTGCCAGCGCCGCAGGCCGCAAGCCCGAGGCCTAGTGCCAAAATCAATGCAGCTGAGCTTGCCCGGAGAACACGTGCGCTTCCATTCTGAAAGCCAACTCGAACTGCCATAAATCCACTCCCGCTTTTGGCGATGGAATTGGCCTTAAGCGAAGTGCAAACGGCGCGCAATGGCGCGCCGCCGCAGGTCTGTTGAGTTCCATTAAGGACCCCCAATGACGTCGCTCATGTCAGCGAAACCATGCACCCAGACGATATTTCCGTTGAACCAGAATTCAGTGATGTTCGCGCTAGCGTTGTAGGCATAGCCAAGCTGAATCAATGAATTAAGCCCGCCGCCGCGTGCGAACGAAAGGACATCGCCGCTGTTGTGGTCGAAGTCATTGATAACAGCGACGCCCCAGCTGGCGGTCACGACAAAAGTGTCGTCTCCGGCGCCGCCCCAGGCCGAATCTTCGCCACCGCCGAGATAGATGACATCGTTGAAATCCCCGCCATCGAGGATGTCGTTGCCCGCGCCGCCAATCAGAACATCGGCGCCGTGCAGACCGTAGATCACGTCATTGCCATCGCCGCCGTCGGCGAAGTCCTCGCCATTGCCGGTGTCGATAATGTCATCATCGGCGCCGCCATAGATTTGATCGTTGCCATCGCCGCCGAACAAACGATCGGCGCCGTTCTGACCTTCGATAATGTCCTGACCGCTTTGGCCGTCGATCGCGTCGTTGCCGTCGCCACCCCAAAGGTGATCGTCACCCGCCGCGCCCCAAATGTTGTCGTTGCCGATCTGCCCATCGATCGCGTCGTTGCCTTCGTTACCCCACAAACGATCGGCGCCCGCACCGCCCCAGATGTTATCGTCGTCGCCTTCGCCGGCGATCGCGTCATCGCCGTCATTGCCCCAAATTCTGTCACGGCCGGATTCGCCGTGCAGCTCGTCGGCGCCGCCTTCCCCGGCGATTTGATCGTCACCATCGCCGCCCCAAATCGTATTCGTCGCGTTATCGCCAGCGAGCGTGTCTACAAACGTGGAGCCGCGCAGCCATTCGATCGACGCGTAAACATCACCTGCCGCATCGCCCGTGTTGGCCGCGGTATTGAGCAAGCGAACCACAACGCCAGCCGTCGCGTTGGCGTAACTCGCAGTGTCGAAACCAGCCTCGCCTTGCAAGAGATCGGCGCCGGCGTCGCCGATCAGCACGTCGTCACCGTTGCGGCCCCACAATTCCTGCGTGCCCGCAAAACCGGCGAGCACATCGTTGAACCCCGAACCAACGAGGCCTTCGATGCTGACGTAAGTGTCGCCAGCCGCTTCGCCGGTATTCTGCGCGGGCAGATCGAGGCGCGCGATCACGGCGCCCGTCGCCGCTTCGTAGCGGACATAGTCAAAATCAGCGCCGCCATCCAAAATGTCAGCGCCCGCGCCGCCGTAGAGATTGTCGAGGCCTGCGCCGCCACGCAGCGTGTCGTTATTGTCGCCGCCGAACAACGTATCGGCGCCAGCATTGCCCTCGAGCGTGTCGATGCCCGCAAGACCGGACAGAATGTTGTCGCCGCCGTCACCGCCCAGCGTGTCGTTGAACGCCGTGCCGCTCAGGTTTTCGATGCTTGTGTAACCATCGCCTGCGGCGTCGCCAGTGTTCGCTGCTGGCGTATCGAGCCTCGCAGTGAGGCCCGCGAGCGCACTGGCGTACGACGCCGTGTCATTGCCCGCGCCGCCGTTCAGCACATCAGCGCCGGCGCCACCATCGAGCGTGTCCGCGCCATCATCACCAGACAACGCGTCGACGTCGGGACCACCATCAAGCCGATCGTTACCAAGGCCGCCGAACAACATGTCATTGTTGGCTCCACCTTCGATGACGTCCGCGCCAACGCCGCCATAGATCGTGTCATTGCCCGCATCGCCGCGCAGCGTATCGCCGGCATCGGCGCCGCCAGCGGTGAAGTCGAGCCGAAACACTTGGCCTGACAGCGTGACGACGTAGAGATTGCCCGACGCGTCTTCACCGAAAGACGAGATCAAGCTCAGCGAGCCAACAGCGCCTTGTATCTGCGACGTGCGCTCAACCACTTCGACGACAACGCCGCCATCCTCGCGCAACGTCCAAATCCGCGATGAGCTAAAGTCGGCGAGCCAATAGTGCCCGTTAAACGCAGGGCCCGCGCCGCGATACACCGCACCGCCAACCACCGCGACGCCGGCATTGTGATCATACTCAAACACCGGCGGCGTAAGCCCCGCCGTAGAGCCGCCCCCAAACGGCAGCGTACCTTCAAGAATGCGCCAACCGTAATTGACGCCGCCTGCAGCGCCGTCGGCTTGGAAATTGATCTCTTCGCGCTGGTTCTCGCCGACATCGCCGATCCACAGATCACCGGTCAGACTATCAAAGCTCATGCGATAAGGATTGCGCAGGCCGAGCGCCCACACTTCATCCGCGCCGTTGACACCAACAAAGGGATTTGTGTTCGGAATGGCGTAGTCACGCTGCGCGTCCGCGCCGAACGCATCGCTGTCAACCTCGATGCGCAAAACTTTGCCAAGCAACGAGTTTGGATTTTGCGCGTCGTTCTGAGGATCGCCGCCCGCGCCGCCGCCATCGCCAACCGAAATGTAGAGATAACCATCGGGCCCAAACGCGAGCGTGCCGCCGTAATGGTTCACGCCCTGGCTGTGATCGATGAACATGATCACATCGCCGCTCGCGGGATTAGCTTGCGGCGGGTTCGTGCTGCTGCGGTCGTATTCGCGGACCTCGATATTGCCTTGCGGGTTTTCCAGGAACACGAACAAGCGCCCGTTGGTGGCGTAGTCCGGATGGAACGCGACGCTTAAGAGTCCGCCCTCGCCCGCGCTTGAGAATTCGTTGTCTGGAATGTCGAGATAAACAGCGCGCTGACCAGTCGTGGTGTCGACGCGCCAGATCTGGCCAGTGCCGCGCTGCACCACGTAAAGACCGTTTGCATCGCCAGGCGCGGCCGTCGCGAACACGGCGCCGCCGATGCCGTCGGTGAGCAAAGTTGCGGTGACGAGGCCTGCGTTCGCGGCGACATCGCCTGCGCCATGGCCGTAGATCAGATCATTGCCGGCGCCGCCGTTGATGATGTCGGGGCCATCGCCACCGGAGATGGTGTCGTCAACGCCTGTGCCATCGAGTGTTTCCGCGACTGACGTGCCATTGATTACGCCCATCGCGTCTTCCTCCCACGGCGAGATCCGCGCAGACCCCGCAGGCAAGAAGTATCCCGGCGAAGCACTCAGGCAAGTGGAAAGCTGGAAAACCGTGCAAGAGCGCGCTGCTTTCCGATTGTGGCGAGGCGCACACGCAGATCGCTGTCCTCGGCGGCGCGCCGCATGAGCTCGGCGGCGTGACCAATGTCAGGCTCTGCCCATAAGCTTCCGGGCGCTTCATATCTGAGCTGTGGATCGCTCACCGGCGTCAGCGTGTAGTTCACGGGAAATCCGGACTCGGCGTCGACGAACTCTGAGTTGGCGGACCAGTCCGTCGCCAACACGGCGACGCCACGGCACATGGATTCAGCGATCCCCAGCCCAAAGCCTTCAGCGCGGTGCAGCGACGCAAAGAGATCAGGCGCCCCGTACCAACGCCAATACTCTTCACGGCTAAGCGACTGCATGCACAGCTCGATGCGCGGATCACCACCAACGGCCGCGAGTAGCGCCGCCTTCCCTTCAGGATAGTGTTCGGTGTTCGTGGCTAGCACGCGAAGGCGCGCAGGCGCGTTGTTTGGAAATGCGAGTTTAAACGCTTCAACGAGCGCGACAGGATTTTTACGCACAAAGCCGGACGCGACATTGAACGACGAGACGATCGTGAACGGCTGATCCGCGGGGCGCGGCGGCAACGGCGGCGCGCCCTCGAGTGCAACGGGATGCGGCGCGACGATGATGTCACCGCGCCAGCCCAACGCTTCGACAGCGCCAGCGACAAAGCGGCTCGGCACAGCGACGCGATGCACGCACGCAAGTCCGTTGCGCCACTCATCAGGCGCGCGCTCAAGTTCCCACGCCCAATAGCCGGTGACGTGCTTGTCTTGGAGCAAACGCCGCCCAAGCAGCTGCAGCGTGTATTTCATAAAAGGTGCGTTGACGTTGATGAGCACCTGGCCAGGGCCGGTTAAACGACGTCCATCTCTGAACGAGTCTTTTATGCCGGTGCTTGGCTCATTGAACGCATAGCTCAAATCCACACCGTACGTGTCGTGACCGGCGCCAGAAAACGCTTTGATCGCGAGACGCGCCGATTGGCCTAACCCAGATGGGCTAGTCAAAAATCCTGCGACAATGCGAGGCGCCCCTGGCTCCAACGACGCAGGTACGGGCATCGGCAGAGCCGGCGCCAACACGTTGATGGCCGCGCGAAACGCGCTGCGCCGGAATCGTATCGGCAAGCGACGCCAGATCGATTTCAGAATCGCCGTTGCTTGCCCCAAGAAATGCCCTGCCCGCACTGAAAGTGCTCCATTGATGGAGCACCGCACCCATGCTACCGGCTGGCGCATCGCATGCAAATCGAAGCCTTCGCCCGCTTGCGCGGTAGGCATTGGTCGCATTGGTGAAATTGGGACCTCGCAGTCATGCAGGATGCTTGGGCACGATACGAGAACATCCCTCTCGTGAATGGCTCCAAATGGGACCGGCTAACAGCCTGGACCCGTCACCGCCACTTGCTGTTCCATCTGGTCGGCTCCGATCTGCGCTCGCGCTATCGGCGTTCGTATCTTGGGATCATGTGGGCGCTGGTTTGGCCGGTCGCGTTCAGCGCCATCTTCGCAACGGTTGCGATCAACATCTTCAACGCGCCGTTCGGTGAGTACGTCACGTACGTCATTACCGGGTTCGTGCTCTGGGATTTCTTAGCGGGATCCATCTCCGGCGGTGCGCAATGCTTCCAGGCCGCAGAAGGCTACATGCGCCAGGCGCGCCTTCCCTACACGGTGTTTGCGCTGCGCTCGGTCACGACACTGCTCGTGAACTTCTCGTTCGGAACGGTTGCAGCGATGATCATGATCATCATCGCAACACCCGAGGCCGTGAACTGGACGTGGCTGATGTGGCCGCTTGTGGCGCTCAGCGCATTTCTCTTCGCATTGCCATGCGCGATCCTCAGCGGCATCGCGCATCTGAAGTTCCGCGACTACCAGCACGCGATCGGCTTGGTGCTTTTCATGATGTGGTACATCAGCCCTGTGCTGATCGCGCGCGACGTCTACTCAAGCCCGCAACTCAAGTTCTTCACTGACATCAATCCCATCGCATCGTTCTGCGACGTGTTTCGCGCTATTATGATGCACGGACAATTGCCCGATCTGCATGATGTTGGCGTCATCGCTGCATATACGGCGATCTTGTGGATATTGGCTGTAACTTGGTTTTCCGTGGAACGGAAAAACCTCGTGCACTGGATGTAAGCGATGCTCACCTCTGCCTCTCCGCGCGGCGCGAGCATAAGCGCCATGGACATAGCGCTGGACTACCCGCTCGGGCCGATCACGCGCCGCAGTATCAAGCAACAACTCTTTTCGCTCTTCGGCGGCGGCCGCGAAGCCGAACCGCCAGGCAGCATCCGCGCGCTGAACGGCGTATCGTTTGAGATCGTCAGCGGCGAGCGTGTTGGCATCATAGGGACCAACGGTTCCGGCAAATCGACGCTGCTGCGTGCCATGGCGGGCGTCTATCCGATCACCGGCGGCCAGCTTACGGTGCGCGGCGCAATTCAGGGCATGTTTGACATCAATCTGGGCTTTGAATTAGAGGCTACCGGGTTGGAGAATATCCTCTATCGGGGCCTCGTCATGGGCCTCAGCCCGACAGAAATTCGCGCGCGCCAAGGTGAGATCGTCGAATTCGCCGAACTGGGCGACTTCATCCACTTACCTGTCCGGACCTATTCGTCGGGTATGGCGGTGCGGCTCGCCTTCGCGATCTCGACCTATCTACAAGGCAATGTGCTACTGCTCGACGAAATGCTCGGCGCCGGCGATGCGGCGTTCCAAGTGAAGGCGGCCGCGCGCATGCGGAACCTGGTGCACTCAGCTGAGGTGCTCGTGCTGGTCAGCCACGACATCTCAACCATCCGCAACGTCTGCACGCGCACGATCTGGCTCTCGGCGGGCAAGGTGGTGATGGACGGCGACACGACCGATGTCACCACCGCTTATCTGAACGCGACCAGGCCGGAGCCTGCACCGCAGTCGGCTTCGTAGCGGCCATCGGGAGGAACTTTCGGCCGCGTCCTCTACTTGTCAGGCATACACACGCGGATTGACGCCCCTGAACGAGATCCGCGATTGGGCGCACAAAAAGCTGCGCCAGCGTGAGAATCCGGCTAACAAACGCAAAATCAGGCATCTCCTCAAAGCCATCAACGAGTTCGAAGAGGAACACGGCGCGAAAGAGAACGATTCCGTGACCGCCGAGGACTTGGAGGCGTCAATCCGCGCCTGCAAGGAGGGTCGAGGACCTGCGGAAGTATCACTCCGACTATCTAGGCTAGGCCCCCTCTACTGCGCGGTTCAGGCATGCAGAACGCGAGTTGCCCACCCTAACCCGCGATGGTATCTCACGCCAAATTTTTGAGGGGAATTTCGTACAATGAAAGTGCTGGTTACCGGCGGCGCGGGTTATCTCGGTTCACTTTTGGTGCCGAAGCTGCTCGAGCGTGGGGACCAAGTCACCGTTCTCGACAGCCTGATGTGGGGCATTCAAGCGCTATTGCCGGTCGCGTCCCACCCGAACCTCGCCCTCGTGAAGGGCGATGTCCGCGATGAGCGCATCTATGGCGAGCTGATCAAGAAGCATGACGCCATCGTCAACTTGGCGGCCATCGTCGGCTTCCCGGCTTGCGCCGAAAAGCCGTTGGACGCGCGCACGATCAACCTCGACGCCGTCGCCTTCCTCGGCAAGACCGCCACCAAAAACCAGATGGTAATCCAGGCTTCGACCGGCTCAACCTATGGCCAGGTCGACGGCGTTTGCACTGAAGACACGCCGATCAACCCGGTCAGCCTCTACGGCGAAACCAAAGCGGAAGCTGAAAAGCACGTTCTAGGCCGCAACGGTGTGCCGCTGCGCTTCGCCACCGTGTTCGGCATTTCGCCGCGCATCCGTCTCGACCTGATCGTCAACGACATCGTTTATCAGGTCGTCCATTACAAGACGTTCGTGATGTTCGAAGGCCACGCGCGCCGCACGTTCCTGCACTCAACAGACGCCGCGCGCAGCGTGCTCTTCACACTCGATAATTATTCCGACATGGCCGGCAAACCGTTCAACGTCGGCGACGACACGATGAACTACACCAAGCGCCAAGTCGCCGAGATGGTCCGTCAGAAGTACGACTACTACCTGCACGGCGCTGAGTTCGGCGAAGACAAAGACAAGCGCGACTACGAAGTCTCGTACGATCGCATCAAGTCGCTTGGCTATCGCGCAACGGTTTCGCTGAGCGATGGCATTGATGAGCTACTGCGCATCATGCCGCTGCTCAAAGAATCCAGCCCGATGCGCAACATCTAAGAGCTGGGTCGCGCAGGCACACCGCGCACGGTGACTCCCGCAGGAACGTTCTTCGTAACAGCAGCGCCGGCGCCAACCATGGCGCCGGTGCCGATGTATATACCCGGCGTCACGACAGCGCCCGCCCCCACCATTGCGCCATCTTCGACGACGACGTTGCCGCACAACGTGGCGCCCGGTGCGATGTGAACGTGAGCGCCAATGCGGCACTCGTGATCGATGCTCGCGCGCGTGTTAATGATTGAGTTAGAACCGACACGCGTCTCCGGCTGGATCATCGCCCCAGCCATGATCTGAGCGCCATCGGCGAGATCTACGCCGGGCGCCACCCATGCTGTCGGATGGACCAGAGTAGGGAAAAGATAACCGCGCCCGTGCAATGCCTCGTACACGCGCCTGCGTACGGTTGCGGGCCGGTTTGCGCCCACGCCATTTAGGAGAAGGACTGCATCCGGAGCGTACAACAAGACAGCGGCGTCTTCACCGCCCATCCATTCGGCGCCGGCGAACCGGCGCGCGACTTCAGGATCGGGATCCACCACGCCCTGTATGTGCATGCTGCAAGCCGCCGCTAAGCCCGCTACGACGATCCCGTGCCCCCCGCCGCCCAGAAGGATTACCCGTTGTGTCATGCCGCCTATGTCCCGCATCGGGTATCCGATTGACACCCAGCAAACATATGAGTTTACGGGAATCAAGCGGTGCGCGCGGAAGTCGCGCCTTATCGTTCGTGCAGAGCGTGGCGCAGTAGAAAACAATGGCGAGTTCGCGGCTAGCAGTTCTGCTGGATTGGGCTTCTGATCCCTTCTGCTTCTATGAGCAGATGCGCACGGCGTTCCGCTTTGCGCAGGACTTCGAGCACGACAACATCGTCTTCGGCATTGAGTTTGGCGTGACGGACACGCCGACGCCGGCTGACATCTTGGCCATCGGCGAAACACGGCTCTCCGCCCCTGCCGCGGCGCTCGAGGCCGGCTTTCCAAAGCACGCGGCGAGTTTGCGCGCGCTTATGTACGAGACCGGAACGCGCGCGGCGCTGGACACGCGCTATCAGCGGGTTAACGCAGACGCCGCCCCAGGCGATCGCGGCGCAAACTCGATCTGGCGCGTGCCGCGCGACGGCGCAATCGACTTCAAAGATGCAAATCTCTGGCTGCTCCCTGATTGGGTGGGCGATCACAAAATCTATCCGGCGCGCCCGATCGCGACGACATATCACCCGCTCGCGGACCTGCTTACACCCGCACACACGGCTGAATCAGCGTTCTCAAAGCGGATGCTGCATCAGACAGCGGCCATCACCGCCGCCGCTCCAAACGACCTTGATTCCGCGCGCAAACGATTTGGCCTCGGCGCGGAACGCGTCTCGGCCTGGCGCAGTCCCGCCGCCGCGCTCGGCGAACAAAACCGCCGCATCCTGGTGATCTCGGACAACGCCAACGACACCGAGACGGCGAAGACGCTTATCGAACGCCAATCCACGCGCCGCAACGCCGCGCCCATCCTTGCGACCATCGCGGAGGTCCAGCGCAGCGGCCCACAAGGCGCAATCCGCACCGTCGAGCTCGACAGCGCAGCCCGGCAACGGTCGTGGATAGCGCGAACCAAAGTCGCCTCGCTTTCAATTGTGCGCGAGGCGCTTGCCAACGCTCACTCCATTGCGCTGATGGTCGATGCAGGGCCCCGCGCGTTCGCGATCGCCAATTGGGTCGAGCAAGGCCGCCAAGTCTCATTCTATAGCGCAATGCCTGAGCGCACATTCCAACGCTGGCCAAGCGTGCACACGACGTCGCGCGGCGACATAGCAGGTCTTATCAAGCTGGCTGAGTCCGCAACGGGGCGCGCGCCATGACAAAAGTTGGCGTCTGGATTCAACTGCCGCCGAAAGCGCGCTGGCGCACCGAGGGTATCGGGCGCTTGATCGGCTACATCATCGAAGGCACGGCCACGACCAAGGGCGTCAAATACGTCCTCTGCGCGCCGCCCTGGATGGAAGAAGAACTGCAGGCGTTTATTTCCGAACTGCCGCCGCGCGTGCGCGACCACGTCACCTTCAAATGCGCGCCGGGCTCTCGCTTCCGTTGGAACGTCTATCAAGACTCGACGCGCAAAGGTGTGCGCAAGCCGGATTGGCTGCGCCGCTGGATCGCCAACATGCTACGCCGGCCGAGCTATGGTCAGTTGGCTGTTGGCGCACTCGCGATCGTGTTTGCCGCAGTCGGCCGCGTGCTCAACCCGATGCGTTGGGTGCGCGCCGCGTACGAGTGGATCGATCCGATCAACCGTATGCGTCGCGTCGTATCGCATTCGCGTCTCGCCGACCTGATCGCGCCAGCGACCTTGGTACAAGCCGAGTACAACGCCAACGTCATCTACGCGAATTCGCTCAAAGGCGTCGACGTTTGGATCTCGCCCTACCCGGGTTTCAATTCGGCAGTTGGCTTTAGGGCGCCGTTCGTTCTGATCTTCCCTGACTATGTGCTGGCCGACTTCCCCGAGAACTTCCCGGAATCCGCGCGCCGCAACATTGAAGAGCAATTCGGGCAGACGGTGGCTGCAGCGGACCGCATCATCAGTTTTACCGAGGATGTGCGCTCGCGTCACGTCGTCGGCTATTTCGGCGCCGAGCGCGAAAAGACCGCCGTTATTCCGCATTGCCTGATGGACATCTCCGCATCTTGGCAAGGACCGCAGCTGGAACCGCGGCGCTTCGAGACGCGCTCGCACGCGAATGGCCTCATCCGCACCTATGCGCGCGATATGCTGTCATCGCGCAAAGACCTCCCACACGCGCGCTTTTGGGGTCTGCTGGCTGACAGCACCGATTTTAGCGAGCTTCAGTTCGCGTTTTGCCCGCAGCAGGCGCGGCCGTACAAGAATTTGCCGCGCCTCGTTGAAATGGCCGTGGAACTCAACCGCGTGCGCGGCGTCCCGCTGCATTTGGTTGTCTCTGCCTTCATCGACCTCGCGAACAAGTCCGATCCGTTCGTCGCAACGGTGCAGCGTCTCGATGCGTGGGAGTATCTGACCATTGCGCCGGCGCTGCCGGCGGATGTGCACGCGGCGCTTTATCACGCGGCCGCACTCGCGGTTCACCCCTCCTATTTCGAGGGCGGGCTGTCGTTCATTTTCGGCGAGGCGGTGTCGATGGGCACGCCATGCTTGCTGAGCAAGAACGCCGCAAATCTCGAGAGCCTCGATCCGGTCGCTATGGACTACATGCTGTTCGACCCGTCTTCGGCCATGGATATGGCCGACAAGGTCGAATACGCGCTCGCGAACCGGAACGAAGTGCTCGCCCGCCAGCGCGAGCACGTGGCGCACATCGCCCGCACGCGCGGCTGGGATAAAGTGGCGCTCGAATATCTGGCAGTGCTGGAAGAGGCCAAACGCGCGGCGCTGACACGCGCCTAATCACTGCGACCAGACCACGCGCCCGGCTTTACTTTCCGCGGGGGATTGGGCATCGCTGCTTTGGCGGAGAGACATAATGGCTGACGGCATCACGCTTGGAACCGTAGCGCAACGGGCGCACTGCGCGGCGGACGCCTCGCTATTTGACGCGATCGAACGGGCGCTGGATGGCGGTCTTGGCCGTTGCTACGTCACCGACGCGTCGGAAAAGCTCATTGGTGAAATCACGTTGGATGACGCGCGTGCGCTCATTCGCGATGGCGCCTATCTCAGCGGATTGAATGCCGGCACCGCCGCCAAGCCCGTCGCAAAGACACTAAACAAGGGCGATGCGCTCATGGACTTCGGCGCGATGTGCGCGCCGGTGTTGGACAAGAATGGCGCTTTGGTCGACATCGCCGTCGATCAGACCGCGAGCTTCTTGCCTGTCGCTGAGCCCTATCTCTCACACAAGGAATTCCGCAACGTCGTCGATGCGTTCCTGTCGACCTGGATTTCCAGCCAGGGCCAATACATCCGCGATTTCGAAGCGCTGTTCGCCAAGCGCATGCAGGCGGGTTATGGCATCGCAACATCGAATGGCACGGTGAGCCTTCACCTCGCGATGGTGGGCCTCGGCATCGGCCCCGGCGACGAAGTCATCGTTCCGGATCTCACGTTCGCCGCGTCGATCAACACGATCATTCACGCCGGCGCGACGCCAGTCATCGTCGACGTCGATCCCGACACTTGGGTGCTCGATCCGGCAACGTTTGAAAAAGCGATCACGCCGAGAACGCGCGGCGTCATGCCGGTTCACGTGTTCGGCCGTCCCTGCCCGATGACGGAGATCATGGAAGTCGCGCTGCGCCGCGGCATCTACGTGATCGAAGACGCGGCGGAGTCGCACGGCGCAACCTATGACGGTCGTCCCGTCGGCTCGTTCGGCCACACGGGCAGCTTCTCTTTCTTCGGCAACAAGAACGTCACGACCGGCGAAGGCGGCATGGTGCTCGCGAACGAGTCTGAACTTGCCGAGCGTCTCCGCGTGCTGCGCGATCACGGCATGAAGCCGGAGAAGCGCTATTGGCACGATGAGGTCGGCTACAATTATCGCATGACCAACCTGCAAGCCGCGATTGGCGTGGCGCAGCTGGAGCGCCTCGACGAGACGCTGGCGCACCGCGAACGCTGCGCGAAGCTCTATCGCGAGAAGATGGAAGGCATTCCGGGGCTCACCTTCCCGAAGCCAATGGGCAAACGCTACGGGCCGGTGACGTGGTTCGTGTGCGCGCAAGTCCCCGCTGACAAGCGCGTCGCCCTCATTGCGGCGTGCAAGGAGCATGCGATCGACTTGCGTCCGTTTTTCAACGGCTTATCGATTATGCCGGCCTATCGCCGCTACGGACGCCCCTGCCCGACGAGCGATCACCTCTCCCGGACTGGCGTCAACTTGCCGACATCACCGCGTGTGGACGAGAAGGTCGCATCTGTGATGGCTGAAGTGTTCCTCAAAGTTCTGGGGAAGAACAGCTAAATACTCGTAGCCACGCGTTGACTTTGTGACAGCCTGACGAATGCTGTCAGTGTAATGATAATTATCGATCCGGCGGCGACACTATACCTGAACCACGTGCCCAAGTGCGGCGGCACGACCGTCGTTGACTTGTTCTGCCGCGCTTTCCCAGCGGCTGCGGTCCAGGATCGGTTTTCACTCCAAGGCGCACAGACGCTGCTGCCTTCGGATCTCGCGAAAAAGCGCCTGATGGCGGCGCACCTGCCCGAATGGGTGATGCGCCGGCGGTTACAACCTGACCAGAAGATCGGCCTGGCCCGCTCGCCGTGGTCACGTTTCAAATCTATCGTACAACATTATCTGCGCGATATCGAAGCTGGCGCGCCGCCACTACATACGCGCGCGTTCTTCGACGCATTGTCCCGCGGCGACCGCGACGCGGCGTTTGACACCATCTCCGACTGGTATCGCCACGACTCGCTCGCCGCGTTCTACGCAGCGGACGCGATCTCCGCCTACGAAGACATGGATGCGCTCGCGCAATCGGCGATCGAACGCATCGAGACCTATGATCTCATCGTCTGCTGCGAAGACATCGACACGCTCTTCCCGGTCCTGTGCCGGTTGACCAATCAGCCCGAAATGGATGCGCCGCGTCTGAACGACGCGCGCGAGTTTGGCGACGCAAGCTGCGAGATTTTCGGCACAGACCTTGAAGCACGCTTTAAGGATGTGGTTGCATATGACTACCGCGTATTCGCCGCACTGAAGGCGCGCGCAGAAATGACCGCGCAAGATCTTCGTACTGCGCTTGAGCGCCGGCCGAGTTATCGGCGCACAATCGCGTCGCGCGCGTTCAACAAACTCGACGTTGCGGTTGAAGCAAACGAACCAATGGCGGCTGTGGGTTGGGATCGCCCTGTGATCGCGACTGGCGGCCGCCACGCTGGGCGCTATGGGTTGCGACTGAATGGCGACAAAGCGCTCATCGACTTTGGCGTGCCCACTGGCCAACGCCTCTTCGTCGAGATCATCGCGTGGATTGGCGGTGGCCTTGCCGCGCTAGAAGGCATCCGGCTGAGCATCAATGATCAGCCGGTGACGTTTGAGAACTGCGTGGTCGAGGATGTCCACGACCGCTGCTCGATGGTGCTAATCATAGAACACGCACCCATAGTGGATGGCTTCTGCCGCCTCGAATTTACCCGCCCGGACACGCCTTCCCCTGGCGCTGGCGATTTGTGGGTGTTCTCAGTTCGCGCCCGCGCAACTGCAGGTGAGCAAACCGCATGGACAGCGCTACCGAGATCCGCCGCAGCAAGACGTTAGGTCTGTCGCGCACGCTCGAACAGCGCGGCCATACCTAGAAGCAAGAGCTGGTCGGTGCGAACGCCGTGGCGCACGACGGGCTCGCCGGACTCATCCAACATTGGCGACGCGACCCTTTCGCCTACGGCTTCGCCGTTAATCTCGCGGACCTCCTCTTCGATCGCGAACAGCGGGTCTTCGCAATAAAGGCCGTATCGCGCCGGATCGAGACCCTCGTCCTCGAACGCCTGCCTCACGCTCTGCGCCGTAACGCCAATATGCAGCCGCACGTCTTCCCCTTTCGCGGACAGAACTCAGCCACTGAAACACGCCAACATGCGCGAATACGTTAGCGATGGCGCGAACCTCGCCAGGCACCAGTGCTTTGAGGCGTGTCTTTTCGCGCGCGTCCGAGGTGTTGATCGTGCCCGTCGCGGCATAGGTGGTCGCAAACCTAAACGAGGCTGAACCGAGATTGTACGTGTTGTCAGCCGAAGGCAGCGGCGTCGCACCGCCGTGGAACGCAGCGTTTGCGCCGATCTTGACACTGCCACCGCTTGGCTGGAGCACCAGATCATAAGCGGTTGCTGTGGTATCGACACGCTGCGCTTGTAGCCACGCTTCGCCCGCGCCGCGCACCCCGACCAGCAATCCGTAATTGTCGTCATTCGCATTGCTGATTTTGCGCGCCGCCGAGCGCAGCGCCCAAAGTCGGATACGAGGTATCCGCCGGCCTTCACGTGCGGACGCGCGTCAAACTTGTTCACGCCCGACCACGTATTGGCGCCATCCATGGGCGGGACATTTGCGCCGCTGACACCAGTATCCTTCAGCGACGCCGTGCCAAGCGCCAAGCCTGATCTGATCGCCGATTGAGACCACGCCGCGCCTGTTTTTCCTGCAGGCAAAATGTAGCGCGATCCATCGGCGGGCGAACCAGGTTGCGTCGCGGGCGGCGGCGGAGACAGCAGAGATTTGAACGACCGCATCGAGACGCAGCAGCGACTCATTGACGGTCACGTGCTTTTGCGCCTGACCCTGAGCAATGAACGGCAATTGAAGATTGGATGTGAGTTCGGACATGGCTCCAACCTAACCGCATCAACGCGCGGTCGGATTGAACGGCGCCTATCCTCCGAATTTTGTCCGGCGCCAGTCGCGCTCAAGCCAATCCCAGTGCGGCGCGTCCCACGCGGCGCGCGCCAACGCAATCGCCCCTTCTGCTTTGGTCTTGCGGTTCGTGTCGTCGTCCAACGCGTCGGTCAGCGCCGCGGCGAAGGCCACCGGCGTGGCTGCTTCGGAGATCCATCCACCGCCCCCGGCACCAATCTGTTCGACGAGTCCACCAACCGGCGTCACTACGCATGGCAAACCTGCTGCCATCGCCTGCGCGATGACGCCGGATTGCGAGGCGGAGCGATACGGCGCGAGCAATACATCGTGGCGCGCAAACAAGTCAGCGATCTCCGCTTCGCTCAACCAACCGGCTTTGATGCTTTCGACTTGCGGCTGAGACAAACGCGAGACGAGCTCGGGCGTGAGCGCAGGTCCATGCCCTGCAATCGTGAGACACCAATCATTTCGCCCACCAACGAGCGGCAGCGCGTTAGCGAGAATGTCGGTACCTTTGTAATTGATCATGCGCCCGAGAAAGAGCAGCCGCACTGGCTTGGCCACCCGCACCTCCAGCGTTTGGGCCGGTGGAAATACCGAGGCGAGCGGCGCCATGTGCAGTTTGTGTTCGGGAACACCCGCGCGGCGCAGTGCGTCAACCGCAAAGGTTGAATGACCAACAACCGCGTCCGCACGGTGCAGCAGCGCGCCTTGCGTGAGACGTTGCATGCCAGATTCATAGTCGCCCGGATGCGGCACGGGATCGTGTGCGCAATACACAAGCGGCTTGCTCAGACCCGCCGCCAGCGGCGCAGCGATGGCGAAGTTCATCGCGGCAATGACGACATCGGTGTCGCGCGCATGATCAGCCAGCACGCCGCTCGCCTTGAGCAAACCCGCTGCCGAAGCAAGCGGCTTGTGGCGTGAAGAGGTGATCGCAGCGGTTCGAACGCGCACGCCGAAGTCGCGCGCAGTCGCGACTGTCGGGTCGTCTTCGCGCATTGAGAGCGCAACGTTGTCCGCGCCGAAACGCAGCGCGAGCCGATGCGCGAGTTGCGCGGCGAACTGGCTGCCGCCACCGCCGCCAGTCCAGAACCAGACCAAGATGCGCGGCGCGGTCATCGCTTTAGAACGAGCGCCCAGGCATGGGATGCTTGGTCCGCAGCGTGTTGAACGGTGTAGCCAGCCTCGATCCGCGCACGTGCGCGCCCACCGAGCCGCTGACGAAGGGTCGCGTCAGTCGCCAGTTTTTCCAGCGCTGCTACGAGCGCGCCGATATCCTCGCGCGGCGTGATTATGCCCGCCGCATCGCCAGTGAAATCGCCGCAACCCGGCGCGTCCGTTGTAACAATCGGGCGCGCGCATGCAGCCGCCTCGAGCAACGAACGCGGCAGGCCCTCTCCTCCGCGAGACGGCACGCATGCGATGTGCACGCCAGCCCAGAAGGTCGACACATCACTGATGCGGCCGACGAGTTCGACGCCAGGCGTGGCGCGCCACTGCGCCAGCTCATCTTCACGAACGAATTCGGGATTTTCAGGATCGGAATCGCCGGCAATCCGCAAGGCGATGTCGAGGCCCTTCGCACGCAGCTGCTTGATGGCGGCGACGGCGAGGTCAATGCCTTTCGACCGAATGAGCCGTGAGACGACTCCAACGACGATGGGCGGCGACGCTGGCTCACGCGTCACGTGATAGAGATTGGTTTCGACACCGGCGCCCGGCATCAGCACGACACGCTTCTCCGGCAGGGGCCGATCGCCTTCGACCCAGGCGCGATCCCAGACGTTTTCGACCACGAGGACAGAACGCGGTTTGTCGAGCGCAGCGCGGAGCATATTGCGGAAGCTCCATGCAATCAGCTTGGCCCAAATGGGCGCGGTCGATAGCGCCAGATAGCCACGCCCGGTCAACGCAAACGCCCGGCCCGCGCCGCGCGCGTTGAGCAACATCGTGAGCGTGATCGACTTGAGCGAGAACGGGTGGATGATGTCAGGCCGCTCAGCGTCGATGACTGCTTGCAGCTGCCTGATCTGGCGGCGGAGCGCCAGTGGACCAAAGCCGCCGCGCGCGAACGGCATATTGAGAACGCGCACCTGTTCGCCGGCGAGCGCGTCGGATTCGCGCCCCGCTATCAACACCTCGTAACCATCGGCGCGCGCACGCTCGCCAAGCGCTTTGAAGTGAGACCGGAAAAACCAATCCTCACTCACGATAAAGAGGATCTTCGGCATCACTCGGCCGCGCATTCCAGACGCAGCACTTCAGCGAAGGCGAGAAAGATATGGTAAAGAATCGACGCTGGGACCACGCTCACCATTGGCGCCCCTTGCCCATCAAAGCGGTCAACCCACAGGCCGGGGCATGACGCGCCGAAATAACGGTCAAACAATAGATCCAGTGAGCCGTTGATGCGCTCAATCGGTTGCAGCTCTGCTTTGTGCGCCAGAGCGACCCAAGCTTTGATCCGCTCCGTGTTTGGCCAAGACCGCGAACTGGCGCTGATGATTTCGCCTTCGGGCGAAATGCCGTCGAAAGCTACCTGCGTGGCCGGATCGACGCCGAAGCATTCCGCAAAATTGGTCAGCGCGGCAATCTCGCGACTAAGATCACCGCCCTTCAAGCGTTGGTGCGTCGATAGTATCCAAGCCCATTCGAACTGATGTCCCGGTTCGAGCGTGCGGCCCGCTTCGCCTTTCTGGCGAGTCCAATCTTCGTTGAAGAACTCGCCGACTGTCACGCCATCGAAGAATTTCGTGCGCATTAAGCCGACGACTTCGTCGGCCTGGTCTAGAAAGCGGCGCTCACCCGTGGCTTCGAAGGCGGCGTGACAAGCTTCGACCAAGTGCATGTGTGGATTTTGCACGCGCGCGCCTTGCGGCGGCAGCGCATGCCAGAAGCCGCCGTAGGGCGCCTTCATCTTCTGTTGAATATAATCCAGCGTTTCGTGCGCGAGCGCGAGAACATGCTCATCCGGCGAGATGCGATAGCGCCAAGCGAGGGCGAAGATGACGAACGAGATGTCGTAGAGATCCGGCGTCGAATCAATGATGACACCGTCGCGCGAGAGACTGCGCGCCCAGCCGCCATCGGCAAGCCGCGTATGATCGCGCAGATAGACAAAGCCCATGTTGGCGAGTTCGGCGCCTTGGGACCAACCGATCGTCGAGGCGTGCGCGAAGACGTAAATCTGCCGGCAGATCACACGCACGCGCTTGAACGTGCACGCGGTGGGCTTGGCGCCGGGCGTCAGTTCCTCGAGAAAGCCGCCGTGCTCGCGGTCGATACCGCGCTCCGCCCAAATCGGAAGCGCCTGATCGAACATCCACCTCCGGATCCGTCCGAAATCAATCTGGCTGCTCGCGCTTGCCGCGACCTTCGGTAGCGACTTCTGCATGCTCACAACTAAGCCTCGGCCCGCTTTCAAGAGAGTGTCGGATTGTCCGCCGGCCGGGTGGGTTCCCGCGTTCAAACGCGGCGGCACCAAAGACCAAATTTCTTGTGGCGCCAAGGCGCCACAAGAAATTGACGGCCCCGTCCGCACCATGCATAGGGCGGCTTCCGGCGATCGCCCTCTACACGGATAGCAAGCACCATCCAATGACCGCGCGCATCATTCCAGCCATCATGTCAGGCGGCGCAGGCACTCGCCTCTGGCCGCTCTCGACCGATGCGCATCCCAAGCAGTTTCACAAGCTGGGCGGTGTTATGTCGTTGTTCGGAGAAACCGTTCACCGCGTGAGCGCCACCCAAAGCGGCCTCTCGTTCGCGCCACCAATCGTGTTGTGCAACCGGGCGCACGCCGCCCACGTGCGCGCGGGATTGGCCGAGGCCGGCGTTGGTGCTTCAGCGATCGTGTACGAACCCGCGCCGCGCAACACGGCCGCTGTCGGCGCAATCGCCGCTGCGATTGGCGCGGAGATCGATCCTGAGGCGCTGGTGCTGCTGCTGCCCGCCGATCACCTGATCCGAGACACGGCCGCGTTTTACGATGTGCTCTCACGCGCCGCGCCGTTCGCCCGCGAGCGCATCGTTACGTTTGGCATCCAACCGGATCGGCCCGCAACAGGCTTTGGCTACATCAAGAGCGGGGTCAATTTGGGGTCTGGCGTTTTCGAGATCGACAGCTTCGTCGAGAAACCGGATCACGAGACGGCGCAGCGTTATCTTGCCGACGGCGGCTATCATTGGAACAGTGGCATGTTCCTGTTCAGTCCACGCATCCTGCTACAAGAGTTCGACGCCAGCGCAGACATCCGCGAAGGCGCGCTCGCTGCATTGCAGGCGGCCGAGCGCGACGGTGACGAGATCAGTCTCGATGCGGGCCTTTTCGCCAAGACGCCGTCTCAACCGCTCGACGTCGCCGTCATGGAAAAGACCGCCAAGGCGGCCGTGGCGCCCTGCTCCATCGGCTGGATCGACATCGGCACGTGGGATGAGATTTGGCGCATTTCAGCGAAGGATGAGGCTGAAAACGCGCTGGACGGTGGCTTCGCGCACGACGCTTCCGGCAATCTGCTACGCGGCGAAGGCGTAAAGGTTTTTGCGGCCGGTGTTCAAAATCTCATCGTCATCGCGACGCATGACGCCGTCATTGTCGTGCCGCGAGATCGCGCGCAAGACGTGAAGAACCTCTGGAAGCTAGCGCAACCTAACTAAGCGTGCGCAATTGCGCTGACAGCGTCAGGGGCTGACAGCGTCAGGGGGTGATTCACCTCACTCGATTGGAGTGTCGGCTCAGAACTGCTCGTGAGCCAGCAGCAAATCCGCAAGCTCAAGATGCGGATCGCGATATGGCGTCGATGCGTCGTAGTTTCCACCACCGACAGCGGCAGAGTAAGTCGCGGTCCCTTCCGGCACTACGGCGGCGGCATAACTCGCGCGCTCTTCGCGCGCGGAAGCGGCGCCCTCGAACACGTAAGCCTCCACCGGCGCTGCATCGGCATCGACGGCGTAAGAGACAGGCTCGCTGAGCGAGAGGCGCAGGTTCGGCTGCGGCGCGACGGCGGCAGCGCGCGCAACGGCGACCGTAAAATCTTCGCCCATGGAAACGGCGCGAACGATTTCGATGTTGGTGTCGGTCGCGGCGCGCAGGATCGCCATCGACGCTTCGCCAGCGGCGAGCTGACTGTGAATCTCATCAAGTTCGGCGCGCGTCAGCGGCGCCGGATAAGCAGGTAGTTTGGCGTAAGCATTGTCCGCGGCGGACGCAGTTGAATCGACGCCGAAACTGGAAGCGACGCTGGCGCCGACCCAGTCACCGAAACCGGCCGGCGAAAATGCAGTGATCGCGATCGCGGTCGCGGCGATGCCAGTCATGCTGGACTTGATCACCGTATCGCGAACTTCGCGCTCGAACGGAGTTTGGCCCCCAGACATCCAACTAACTCCCCGCGGCTTCTGCGCCCAGCCCCAGCAGGGCTCCCCAATACGCGCCAGAGGCGTAACAGAGCACTAAAACTCACGAGTTAACAAGCCCCGGAGCCGCACTTCGTAGGTGACTATGCAGAAATCTTGCTTACGAAATTACTCTTATGACTGAGGCTTCAGCGGCGGCCGCGCGACTGCCTAAGCGACCGGCTCTGGCGATTGCCGCGTTCTTCGCATTGGCGCCGGGCTTCGCGGTCGGTGGAGCGATTGGCTTGCCGCTGATCTTGGGGCTGGCGGCGCTGGCGGCCCTCTCGCCGGCGGACACCGAGAAAATGATCAAAAACAACTCTTTGCTGCTCAGCTTGCTGGCAGCTTTGGTTGTTTGGCTGGCTCTCTCCCGTTTGTGGTCTCCCTGGGAAGGCGAAACCTACATTAAAGTTCCCGTAATGATTGCACTCGGGCTGCTGTTCGCATCGACGGCAGCACGCCGGGAAATCGCGCCCCTCACCCTCGCGGGCACGGTCGCAGCGCTCACGGCGCTGATCGTGATGCTCATTGTGGAGGCAGTCGGCGGCTCGCCGCTAAATCGCGGCGCGGCGCCCGATGCGACCGAATACCAATGGACCCAGGCGCCGGCGCGGGGCGCGGTCGTTATGCTGGCGCTCGTTTGGCCCGCCCTGGCCTGGCTCCTGTCCTTGCGCGCTTCCTGGCGCTGGGCCGCGATCACCGTTCTGGCCATCGGCGCCGCGTTTGTGTCGCTCCAGTTTGGGCAGCAATCGAACGCACTTGGCTTCGTGCTCGGCGGTGGATTTTTTTTGCTCGCGCTTGCAGCGCCCCGCGTCGCGATCCTTCTGCCTGCATTCGGGTTTGCGGCTTGGACGGCGCTGGCGCCGTTCGCAACCTTGCTGCTGCTCGCCGGCCGCACCCCACCCGAATGGCTGCCACACAGTTGGGACGTGCGCCTCGGCATTTGGCTCAACACCAGCGAACGCATCTTGCAGCAGCCATGGATCGGCCACGGCCTCGACGCCGGCCGCGCCGTCACTGAGATGACAACGTATGACGGCGAAGCGCTCGCCGTGATTCCTGTGCACCCGCACAGCGCGGCGCTTCAGATTTGGTACGACGCTGGCGTCGTTGGCGCAGCGCTCACGGCGGCGCTGCTTGCGTTGCTCGGCCTGGCGCTTGCGCGCGCCTACGCCAGCAACAAGCTCGCCGCCGCAACAGCCGCAGCAGTGCTGGCGATGTTCGGCGCGATGGCGAATATCGGCTGGAGTCCCGCGCAAGAATGGTGGCTCGCGACGATGTTCCTTGCGGGCGCACTTGTCGCGGCGACTGGAGCGGCTACAAGCGCCAGGGGCTGATGGCGAAAGACACTTCTATTCCATAGCTCCTGTCGCAAACCTGTTGCTTCTTGTTTGACAGACTTCGCCCAGGGCCCACGCCGGCAGATCGCACTTGGCGCCATCCACGCTCGGAGAGAACTCATGAAGGGCATCGTTCTCGCGGGCGGATCGGGCACGCGCCTCTACCCAGTAACGCGCGTCGTCAGCAAGCAATTGATGCCGGTGTACGACAAGCCAATGATCTATTACCCACTGACGACGCTGATGTTGGCGGGCATTCGCGAAATACTGATCATCTCCACGCCGCGGGACGTGCCGCTCTACCAAGAATTGCTCGGCGATGGCTCGCAATGGGGACTTGATATCAGCTATGCGGTGCAGCCGAAGCCGGAAGGCTTGGCGCAAGCGTTCCTGATCGGCGCGGATTTTCTAAAGGGCGATCGCTGCGCGCTCGTCCTCGGCGATAACATCTTCTTTGGCCACACCATGCCTGAGATGCTGGGAAAAGCCGCGCTCCGAAAGAACGGCGCAACCGTCTTTGCCTATCGCGTGCGCGACCCGGAACGTTATGGAGTGGTCGAATTCGGTGACCATGGCCGCGTCCTCAGCCTGGAAGAAAAGCCACGCGCACCGAGATCGGACTGGGCGGTGACTGGCATCTATTTCTACGACGAGAACGTCGTCGAATTGGCGCGAAGCTTAAAGCCGTCCGCGCGCGGCGAGCTTGAGATTACCGATCTCAACCGGCTCTATCTTGAACGGGACCAGCTTGAAGTAGTTCTTATGGGACGCGGCTTTGCGTGGCTCGACACAGGCACGCACGATGCGCTGCACGAAGCCTCGGCGTTCGTTAAGGCAATGGAACATCGTCAGGGTCTGAAGATCGCCTGCCCCGAAGAGATCGCCTACAATATGGGCTTCATCGACGCCGCCCAGCTTGAAGCGATCGCGCGCGATCTGGGCGATGCGAACTATGCGCGCTACCTCATGGACGTCGCACGCGCGCCGCGACCTAAACCGCACGTCGAGTAGCTTAGCCGTGCGTGTTCTTGTGATCGGAAAGAGTGGCCAGCTTGCACAAGCGCTTGCGTCGCACGTGGGCGCAAGCTGCGTTGGACGAAGTGAGCTGGATTTGTTGCATGCTGAGGAAGCGGATATTGCCGCCTTGCTCTCAGCAACACGCTGCGACGCGGTGATCAACGCAGCCGCCTATACGGCCGTGGATCAGGCGGAAAGCGACGTCGCTGGCGCGTTTGCCCTAAACCAAACCGCCCCTCGCCTTCTAGCGATCGCCTGCGAGCAGGCGCGGACGCCGCTCGTTCATGTCTCGACCGACTATGTCTTCGACGGCGCCAAGAGCACACCCTACGTAGAGAGCGATCCAACCGCGCCACTCAACATCTACGGCGCCTCCAAAGCTGCTGGGGAGAAGGATGTGCTGGGCAGCGGCGCGCGTGCGGCCGTGATCAGGACATCCTGGGTTTACGGCGCGCCGGGATCGAACTTCCTCAATACGATGCTGCGCCTTGCTGCGACACGCCCGGAAATCAGCGTCGTCAGCGACCAACACGGCGCTCCCACTTGGGCCGCTGATTTGGCTTCTGCGTGTTACGCCACCGCCGAACGGCTGGTTGAAGGCGATCACGCCGTTGAAGGTTTACTTCACTTCGCCGGCGGCGGCGAAGCTACCTGGGCGACGTTTGCCGAAGCGATTTTCGAACAGGCGCGCCGACACGGATTGCCCACAGCCAAGGTTCGGCGCATTTCCTCGGCGGAATTTCAGACGGCTGCGAAGCGTCCGCAGAATTCGCGGCTGGACACCTCGCGCTTTGCGCAGCTCTTTGGCCCCCCGCGGCCATGGCATGAGGCGGTTTCGCTCTGCATGGACGAGGTTGCCGCGCTTAGAAAGGCGTAGCGAACGCGGCGAATGGCGGCCAAGTCTTGTCGCGGTCGTTGAGCAAAGCTTCGGTCCCCGATAACGGCCAGTCGATGCGGAGGTCGCGGTCGTCCCAGCGCAAGCCGCCTTCCGAGCCCTTATTCCAAGCGCCGCTCACCTTATACAGCGTCTCCACGCCCTCGCTCAGCGTGCAGTAGCCGTGCGCGAAGCCTGCCGGGATGTAGAACTGCTTCCAATTCTCGGCGCTGAGTTCGACGCCCACGTGGCGTCCATAGGTTGGCGATCCGGCGCGCAAATCCACCGCGACATCGTAGATCGCGCCGCGCGTCACACGGATGAGCTTTGCCTGAGCAAACGGCGGCGCCTGGAAGTGCAAACCTCTGACCACGCCGCGCGCGCGCGACCACACATGATTGTCCTGAACCCAATCGTGCGTGACGCCGTGAGCCGAAAGCCGGCCGCCGTTGAACGTCTCGGAAAAAAAGCCCCGGTCATCGCCGACCTTGCCGGGCGTGATGATGAGCAACCCGGCGATCTCGGTTTCTTCGACTTGCATTGCTCAGCCCTTCGAAACCGTTACGCCGAGCCGCTCACCGGCGTACTTCTGACGAATGGGCCGCCACCAAGCCTCGTTCTCCAAGTACCAACGCACAGTCTTGCGCAAGCCCGTGGCAAAATCGTCGCGCGCGCGCCAGCCTAACTCATTCTGGATCTTGCTGCTGTCGATGGCATAGCGCTTGTCGTGACCCGGACGGTCAGCCACGAACGTGATCAATTGGCGCCGCGAGCCGACCGCCGCATTCGGTGCAAGCTCATCGACGAGATCGCAGATCGCCTGCACGACATCGAGATTGCGCTGCTCGTTGTTGCCGCCGACATTGTAGGTTTCACCCACTGCCCCGTTCTCCAAAGCAAGCTTCAGCGCGGCGACATGATCTTCCACGAACAGCCAATCGCGAACGTTTGAGCCGTCGCCGTAGACGGGCAGCGGCTTGCCTTCGAGCGCATTCAGGATCGTCAGCGGGATCAGTTTTTCCGGAAACTGATACGGCCCGTAATTGTTCGAGCAATTGGTGATGATTACCGGCAGGCCGAAGGTATGGCGCCAGGCGCTCGCGAGGTGATCGCTCGCCGCCTTCGTCGCGGAATAGGGCGAACGGGGATCGTAGCGCGTTGTCTCGACGAACAAGCCAGTGTCGCCCAGCGATCCATACACCTCGTCAGTGGAGACATGAATGAAGCGAAAGCGCCCGCGGCGATCAGCTGGCAGCTGCGAATAATAGCGAAGCGCCGACTCCAGCATAATGTGCGTGCCTTGCACATTGGTGAGCAGGAACTCAGCGGCGCCGTCGATCGACCGGTCGACATGGCTTTCGGCGGCAAGATGGAGAACAGCGTCTGGGTCGAATTCGGCGAACGCGCCATCTACCAGCGCGGCATCACAAATATCGCCATGAATGAAGCTGTACTTCTCGTCGCGCTCGATCGGCGCCAGCGACTCCAAACTCGCTGCGTAGGTCAGCTTGTCGATATTGAGAACGCGCCAGCCAGCCGCCACAAACGTGCGGCAAACCGCCGAACCGATAAATCCCGCACCACCTGTAACAAGCACTCGCATGCGCCACCCCTTATACCGGCGCGCACATGCTTGCTAGCGCGGCGCTCAAAGCCGCCAGAGCGTTACGCCATCCGGCATTTTGCTGCGATCGAGGAAACCGCGGACATCCATGACGATGCCTTTGCCGCCGCGCAGCAGCTGGGTCACTAGCGGCCAGCCGCCATCGCGGAATTCCTTGTGCGAGACAGCCATGATGACGGCGTCCACTTGGCCGATTTCGTTGAGCGCCGTCAGCGCCGCGCCGTGCTCTTCGGAAATCTGAGGATCGGCATAGGGGTCGTGCGCGACGACGTCGAAGCCGAATGAGCGCAGCTCGTTGACGATGTCGTAGACCTTGGAATTTCGCACGTCCGGCACGTCTTCCTTGAAGGTGACGCCCATCACCGCAACGCGCGCGTTGGCTTTGCCGGCGCGGCCAAGTAAGCGCACGCACTCGCGGCCAATGTGCGGGCCGATACTGTCGTTCACGCGCCGCCCGGCAAGCACGACTTGCGGGTGGTAGCCGAGCTGCTGGGCCTTATGGGTCAGATAGTACGGGTCGACGCCGATGCAGTGGCCGCCCACCAGGCCCGGCGTGAAGCCGAGAAAATTCCACTTGGTGCGGGCGGCGGCGAGCACATCGCCGGTATCGAGGCCGAGGCGGCCGTTGATCAGAGCCAGCTCGTTCATCAACGCGATGTTGATGTCGCGCTGGGTGTTTTCGATGACCTTGGCGGCTTCCGCGACCTTGATCGACGGCGCGCGGTGAATGCCGGCGGTAACCACCGCGCCATAGGTCTCGGCGACGATGTCGAGCGTCCTGGCGTCCGAACCGGAGACGACCTTCACGATGGTCTCGAAGCGATGGAGATGGTCGCCGGGATTGATCCGTTCCGGCGAGAAACCGAGCGTGAAATCGACGCCTGCATTGAGGCCAGAGGCCTTTTCAAGGATCGGCCCACACTCGTCCTCGGTGCAGCCCGGATAGACGGTGGATTCGTAAACGACGATATCGCCCTTCTTCAGCGCCTTGCCGACAGTGCGCGAGGCGGCGTGAACGGCGCCCAAATCGGGCACAAGCGCATCGTCGATCGGCGTCGGCACCGTCACGATGAAGAAGTCCGCCTTCTTCAGATCCTCCAGCTCTGTGGTGACGTAAAGATCGAGCGCGCGCAGCTCTTCGGCGGTGACTTCGCGCGTCCGGTCCTTGCCCTCGCGCAATTCAGCCACGCGCGAAGCGTCGATTTCGAAGCCGACAACGGTAAATCCGGCGCGCGCAAACGCGACGGCGGCAGGCAGACCAACGTAGCCCAGGCCGATAACAGCGATGCGGCGGCGTGCGTTCATGATTAACTCTGAAATGTCGACAGTGAGTTGATTTCGCTAGCGTCTCCACTTATCGAAACGCCACATTGAAAACAACACCGCACACCTGCGGCGCTGTGTCGAAAGAGCGTTAAAAACATGAAGCCCGTGCTTGTGACCGGCGCCGCCGGGTTCATCGGCTATCACCTCTCCGAACGGCTAATGCGCGAAGGGCGCACAGTCATCGGCTACGATTGCTTGTCCGACTATTACAGCGTCGAGCTAAAGCAAGCGCGCGTGAAGAAATTGCAGGAAAAGCCCGGCTTCACTTTCGTTAAGGCCGAGCTTGAAGACGCCGCGACGCTGAAGGCGCTGTTCGCCGAACATCAGTTCGATCTGGTCTACAACTTGGCGGCGCAGGCGGGCGTGCGCTACTCGCTGGTAAATCCGCAGGCCTACATTTCGGCGAACCTCGAAGGGTTCATGAACATCCTGGAGTGCTGCCGCTACAACAAGACCGGCCATCTGGTGTTCGCCTCGTCGAGTTCGGTGTACGGCGCCGGCACCAAGATGCCCTTCTCGGTGCACCAGAACGTCGATCATCCGCTCAGCGTCTATGCGGCTTCGAAGAAGGCGAACGAACTGTTCGCGCATTCGTACGCGCACCTCTATCGCCTGCCCGTCACGGGCCTGCGCTTCTTCACGGTCTATGGTCCGTGGGGACGTCCGGACATGATGATGTTCCTGTTCACGAAGGCGATCCTTGAGGGCAAACCGATTGAGGTGTTCAACAACGGCATGATGCAGCGCGATTTCACCTACGTGGATGATATCGTGGAGTCGCTCTATCGTGTCGGCCTACGCATTCCAGCGCCCAATCCAAACTGGGATAGCCTCGCGCCCGATCCGGCAACGTCCAACGCACCCTATCAGATTTACAATATCGGCAATCACTCGCCGGCGAAGCTGCTGGACGTCATCGCCATTCTTGAACAGGAACTTGGCCAGACGGCGACCAAGAATATGCTGCCGATGCAGCCGGGCGATGTGCCGGCAACATTCGCGGATGTGGAAGACCTCGCTCGTGACGTCGATTTTGCACCGCGCACGCCGATTGAAGTTGGCCTGAAACGCTTTGTGGAATGGTATCGCAACTACTATAAGGTCTGAGCGCTGAGGCCCGTGCCACGACCTATCGAAAATTTCATCTGGACGGCACGGAACCTTTTTTGATGCTGATCGTTGAGCGGCACCGACGCGCTCTCGTCTGGCGGCGGGGTAGTTGGCATGGTAGGCGGGCAACTTCGATTGGGAGTCATGAAACCGGAGCTCTGGAAGCTAACGCTTGCTGGTGACGGTGCGCCGCTCATCGTCGCGTTCAATGCCAAAGGCATTGCGCCTGGCCGGTTTTCTCCTTACCGCGCGCTACAAAATGTCGGCTGTAGCATCCTTTACCTGAATTGCGAGGCCGACAGCTGGTATCTCGACATCTGGGACGACGTGCTCCGCAAGATCCAGGAGACGAAGGACGCGCTGCGGCCTTCACGCGTTCTGTACACCGGCTTTTCGATGGGTGCGTACGCTTCCCTCCGCGCGCACTGCGTCGATCCGGACGCGATGTCGCTCAGCTTCTCGCCCGAGTTTAAGACGGGCGTTCCGTTAATGTTTGCCCAGTGGCGACCGAAGCATTCCATCGAGGATTGCCTAGCGGAGTTCACCGGCGACCGGATGGAGATCATCTTCGGGCGCTATGAGGTGTGCGACGCGCACTACTACGCGCGATCACTGGAATTGGGCCTCACACCAAGGCTCATGCCCTGGGTTCACGCCACCATGCCGCTGCTGATCAGCATGGGTGTTTTCAACGCGCTGATTGATCAGATGCTGGACGATCGACCGCTTCTGTTGCCGTTCGAATGCACCGATGCGCCAGAAGCCCGCCATCTGTACGATCTCTTTTCGTCGTACTTCTACAATCGCCCGTACGTTGGACCAGAGTTCGACGTTGTCAACCACATCTGGAACCTGTCGCGCGCACGTGTTGCAGCGCTCGCGGGTGACTTTGAACTCGCGCAAGCCTTTGTCGAAAAGGCTCGGCTGGATTGGCTCGCGGCACCCGGTCGCGACATCATGCCGGACGAGCGCGAGGCCAACGAGGAGCTAATCAAGCAGTTCAAGGATTGGCTTGCCCCCAATGTTAGGCGCTGAGCCCCAGCACGCGCTCACGGCGCTCCAAAAATCGGCACGCGAAGCCGACACGATCCGTCTCGGCGCCGTATATGCCGATGCGCCACGCGTGCCGCTCGACATCGCGGTGATGGAGCATACGGCGCGCGGCGCTGTCACGCCGTGCGATATCGGCTGGGCCGATGTAGGCTCCTGGGCGGAAGTCTGGCGCCTGGCGCCGCGCGATACGGATGGCTT
>JADLHI010000163.1 GCA_020848895.1 Hyphomonadaceae bacterium | reverse complement strand
GGACCTTGGCGATAGCGTGCGCGCTGGCTTGCGTGGCCGCGCCGGCGATGGCGCAGCAACAGTCGGTTGAACGCTGTGGCGTGTTTCAAATCACGGATGCGGAGCACGTCTCCTACATTCCGATCCCGGGTTACACGATCTTGGACGGCACGCCGCCATTTTCGGCGCCGCCAGGGTCGGTGCATGCCGTCGTCTGCGACCGGACCTCAATTTTCATCGGCCCAAACGATCATCGCGTGATCACTGATCTCGGCGTGCCGTTGTTCATCCGCAGTGGCGGGCGTATCGCCGTTCTCGAAATCGCCGATCGGCAGCTGCGGTTGCGGTTCACGCGGGGCGAGCCCTCCGCGGAGGAACGCGCGGCGATTGGCCCGGCGATTGAGCGCGCTTTGGCTGAGATCGATCGCATGCCGCCCCGGCAGCCGCAGCCAGCGCAGCCCACGCCGTAATGCAAGTCGCCAAGACGCATCGCGTCGCCGGCGGCGAGCTTTCCTACGCAGCGCACGAAAGCGCGGCGACCGGCACGCAGATGCGGCTTTCGGTGTTTACGCCGGGCGGCAACGGTCCATTTCCATACCTGATCTGGCTCTCGGGCCTCACCTGCACCGAGGATAATTTCACGACCAAAGCTGGGGCGTATGCCGCCGCGGCCAAGCACGGCGTCGCCATCGTGGCGCCAGACACATCGCCGCGCGGCGAGAGCGTCGCTGACGATGTCGCTTACGATTTAGGCCAAGGTGCGAGTTTCTATATTGACGCCACACAGCCGCCTTGGGCGCCGCACTTCAAGATGGAAACCTATGTCGTCCGCGATCTGATCGAAGCAGTGGAAGCGCGTTTTCCCCTCGCGCCGCGCCGTTCGATCTTTGGCCATTCGATGGGCGGCCACGGCGCGCTGACGTTGGCGATGAAGCATCCACGGCTGTTCCGAAGCGTCTCGGCTTTCTCACCGATTTCGTCGCCGACACGTTGTCCGTGGGGTGAGAAGGCGTTCAGCGCCTATCTCGGCGCGGACCGCGATGCATGGCGCGCGCACGATGCGGCTCTGCTGATTGAAGCCGGAAAGGCAGCGCCATTTGACGACATCCTGATTGACCAGGGTTTGGCCGACTCATTCTTGGTGAACGAACTGAAGCCTGAAGTGCTGGAGGCGGCGGCGCTTGCGGCCGGCCAGAAGCTTACGCTTCGCCGCCAGGAGGGCTACGACCACTCGTATTTCTTTATTGCGACGTTCGTCTCCGAACACGTCGCCTTTCACGCCGCGCGCTTGGCGTAACGGTCACGAGATCGCCGGGGCTGGGCGGCGGGCGATTGCGCCGCGCCATCCACGTTGCAGCCGCCGCGATGGCGCCCAGGCCCAAGAACGACGCGGCGCGGATGACGCCGGAGAGTTGCGCGGTATCGACGAAGAATACCTTCACGATCGTCGCGGCGAACACCGCCAATCCGATCCAGCGCAAGATTGGATCGTTGCGCACGACGCCAAGGCCGAGCGCGACGGCGGCGAAGACCGCCCAGACAGCGGAATAGATCCAAAGCTCGATCTCGCCTGAGTGCGTTCCGGACATATTGCTGCCGTGGTAGAGCCAGCGCACCAGCAGCGTCGCGGCCACAAAGATATGCGCCGCGCACAACACCGTCGCCGCTGGCGCCATCCATTTCATCGCGCGCACATGCGGGACGTCCGGTGCGGCGTAACTCAAGGCGGCTGCACCGAGGTAGGCGAAGAGCGCAATGATGGCGCCTGTCACTGTCAACGTCTGCGCCGGCCATACGCCCCACCACGGATTGTAGAGCAGCCAGAGCCCCAACGCGGCGAAGCCCAAGGCCGGCCAGACCGCCGCGGCCCAGATGGCTTGCAGATCGTAGAGGTAGGCGCGCGTGGTGTCGCGGCCGGGTGCAAGGCGCGTCAGCTGCGCGGCGGCGATGACGAAGATTAGCGGCCACAAAGCGTGCGCCAGCCCTTCGAGCGCGTAGGGAGCGACGCCGTCGTCCATGTAACCGCGATGATGCAGCCAACGGATGGCGCAGTGCCCGAAGCTCCATGCAAGCAAGACGGCGGTTGACGCGGCCGCGAAGCGCGTCGGCTCGGCTTCGCGCGAAAGCGAGAGCGCGCGGCCAAGCGCCAGCGCCAGGCTCATCGCCACCGGCTGCGCAAGCACCGCAAGCATGGTCGAGAAGGCGTTGCTCGCCGTGCTGTCGTGCAAACCCCAGATCGGATGCTGCGCCAGCAGCATGATGAAGGCCGCAGCGCCCAACCCGCCCCAACTGACAGCGCGCATCGAGTGCATCAGATCTTCGGTGAACGGCCGGTGTGGATTGCGCCGCGTGCGCACGCGCGCGGCAATCGCCACCGCAAGCGCAAAGCTGAGGAAGGCGACCGCGTAGCAAGCGCCTTCGAACAATCCGAGCGCCGGCTCGGCCATCGCGCCGCTGTGGAATTCGTGCCGTATCTCCAGAACGAGCCACATCAGCGCAAGCACCGCGCCGGCGATGGCGTAGATGCGCGCAAACAAGCGCTGGCGCGCATAGAGCCGGCCCGCGGCCCAGAATGAGAGGGCTGCTGGCGCGGCGAACGCAATCGCGAGCGCGTTGAGAATGGGCAAGCCGCTGACGACCGCGCGCCCTGGGCCGCCCCACCACGGATTGATCAGCAAGCCCGGCATGAGCAGCGCATAGGCCAGCCCTAGGCACAGCAAGACATGACCGCGCCAAGCGCCAATCGGCCCTGGGCTTTCGTGAATGCGGGGCAACAATGTGAGACCCGCCGCCATCAGCGCGAGCACGCGCAACGATGTTTCGGTGAAGCCGTCGAGCGTTACGCCAGCATTGCCGGCGGCAATCCAGCGCAACGCGACGAACGTTCCTGTGAGTGCAACGATGGCCGCTGTCGCGCTCAGCGCCTCGGCGATCGGAATGTTGGCGTTGCTGCGCCGGATAATGGTCGAGGCGCCAAACAGCGCGACCGCCGATCCGGCGTAGGCGAGCAGGCTCGCCCACAACGGCAGCTCGCGCGCCAGTGTGAGGCTAATGAGACTTGGCGACAGCGCATCGCCGGGGGAGAGGGCGTGACCAATGGCGAGCGCGGCGCTGGTCAGCGCCGCCCAGCCCGCCACGCGCCAGCCGCGCCAGGCGAGGCCAACGGAGAAGAGCAACGTGGCGCCGGCGTGCCCAAGTGTGCGCATCTCCGGGGAAAACAGCGACTCAACGCCAAGCAGCACAAGCACGGCGCCAGCGCCGGCCCACCAGGTGACGGCAATATCGATTTTGCGGTCCGCGGCGGAACGCTCGCACCACCAGGCTGCTCCGAACAGGAGCGCAGCGCCGATGAAGAGCGGCGTCCAGGCGGCGAGTGAATGCCAGTCCGGACGCGAAACCGCGGCAAGAATTGTGAGCACTGCGGCGCCCATTGCGCCAGCGGCGGTGACCAGCGAGCGGCCGCCGGGCTCAGGGTTCGCGAGCAGCGCGCATGCCGTCGTGCTGAAGCCGGCGAGCAGTACGGTCGGATAGAAATCACCGCCCAGCGGTGCGTACACGCCGCGTGCGCGCAGGTACGCCATGAAGCCGAGCGTCAGGCCGCCAATCGCGATAGCCAGCGCGGCCGGTGCGGCGCGCCGTTCACTCACGGCGTAGGTGGCGAGCGCCACGTGGAAAATGCTGATCAAGGCCGGTCCGGCAATGCGTCCCGCCGGCGCCTGCGCCACCATCAGCCAAGCCCAGATCAACAGCGCGCTTGAAACGCCGATCGCGATGCTGGGACCGATGTCGTTGACGGTGGTCCAGGTGAGAGCCTTCTTGGCTTCATCCGCTAGCGGCGCGCGGAACGCCATCAGCGCGCCGCCAACGCTTGCAAAGCTGATCAGAGCCAGCGCGCGGCGCACGTCGTCGCCGGTAATCGAAGCGAAGAACCAGAAGTACAAACCGCCGAGCGTGACGACCGCCACCCACGCCCAACGCTTAACCAGCGCGAGCGCAAAGCCACCGGCGCCGACAAGCGCGACATAGCTCGTCAGCGCCAACGACGGCCACAACGGCGCGTTGGCAAGCGCCGGCGCCAGCAGCGCCAGCGCGATCGCAAGCACGCCCAGAGCTTCGCCGTGCAAGAACGACAAGGCGATCAGGCCGATCGCGCACAATGTCAGAAGCGCAGTCGCGGCCGGCCAGTCGACAAATTGGTAGACGCCGTGCGCGGCCCAGGCGGTGGCGTAGAAAGTCACCACGCCGGCGCCAGCGAGCAGGGCGGCGATAAGCGGATGGCCTGGCGGCGTTTTGAGGCCAACGCGACGCGCCAGTTCGCTGACGCCGAGGAGCACTAGCCCTAAACCGCCGGCGCTTGCCAGCTGAACAGCCGGCGTAAACCACGTCGACTGCATCGCCACCGACACAAGGTAAATCGCGCCCATGGCGAGCGCGATGCCGGCGATCCATGCAAGGCCCTTTTCCGCGAGCCACTGATCGAGCCGCCTTGGAGGTCGCTTGGGTGTGGCAGCGGCCGGTGGCGGCGGGGGTGCAGGTGGGCGTTCTCCCTCGGCGATGGGTTCGTCGAGCAGGAGCGGTGAGTGCATGCGGGGCCGCGTTGATGACGCGACGGGCGCCTCGGGGGTGGGCGCGATGTCGTTGGATGCCGCCGGCAGCGGGGTGTCGAGGATGAGCACATCGTCCGGCACGACTTCGGTCAGCAGCAACTCGTCCTGTGGCGGCGGCGCTTGCGGGGCAGGCGCGGCCGCGGCGGCTTCAGGCGCGCTAGACGCCGCCGAGCGCAGCGCGAACAATTGCAGTTCGAGCTCGGCCACACGGCGCACGAGTGCATCGATGCGCTGCGCTTGCAGCCACACCCATACCGCTAGCGGCAAAAAGGCCAGAACCCACATTTCCAAAACGCGCCGCCCCTCGCGAGCAAGCCAGCAAAATCGGCAAGCCGAAGGCTCAGCGCAACTGTTTGCGTCGGCAAAGCGCTTCGCTTCCCCGCGAACGCGAAGTTTGCTTGGTTAACGCCGACGTGCTCAAAGACGCGCATGTCTTTTGTCATTTCTCCCCAGGCTCAACCATCGGTCGCGGTCGCCGGCAGCGATCAACGCTTTCCCGTTCGACGCATCTTCTGCGTCGGGAGAAACTACGCCGATCACGTACGCGAAATGGGGAACGACCCAAAGAGCGAGCCGCCCTTGTTCTTCTCGAAGCCGGCAGATGCAGTCGTCGAAAGCGGCGCCCTGATCGCTTATCCGTCGAATACCTCAAACCTGCATCATGAAGTCGAACTCGTTATCGCCATCGGCGCCGGCGGATCGAACATCGATGAGGCGAGTGCGCTTTCGCATGTCTGGGGTTATGGCGTCGGCGTCGATCTCACGCGCCGCGATCGCCAAGCTGAAGCGAAAAAGGCCGGCACGCCCTGGGATACCGCAAAGGGCTTCGATCGTTCAGCGCCAATTAGCGCGCTGACTCCCGCGGCTTCGTGCGGCGATGCCGCCAATGCGCGCATCTGGATCAAAGTGAACGGTGAAACGCGTCAGGACGCCAATACGCACGATATGATCTGGCAAATCCCAGAGATCATCGCAGCGCTCTCGCGCTGGTGGGAGTTGAAACCGGGCGATCTCATCTTCACAGGCTCGCCTTCGGGGGTGAGTGCGCTCAATCCGGGCGATGCGATCGAATGCGGCGTAGATGGTTTGGCGCCGCTTAGTTTCTCGATCTCGCGCTAAGCTTCCAGCGCAAGTAAGGCGAACGTCGCCAGCCAGTGCTCGCCCATGTAGTCGCCGGCGACGTGCGGCAGGCTCGCGCCGATATGCAGGTCGGCGGCGGCGCGCGCCCGCTTTGCGATTGGGTGCGCCTCACCGAGCGCCGACGCGATCGAGCGCCAGCACCAGGCCCGTGCGAAGTTGAGGCCATCAAGATGCGCGATCTTGCCATCGGTCCGATCGCTGATGCGCGCCGGTGAAAACAGCGACGCAGGCGCGCCGGCGGACGCTTGCGGCAGGAAATCCTCGAACCAGGCGGCAAACGCTCCCGGCGCCAGGAAGCGACGCATGCACTCGGCTTCCATCAAGGTGGGGGAGAGAAAGTCGTCCTGGCTCGGCTCCCAAGCCTGCGCGGCTTGATCTTCGCCATACCAAGCGAAAACCTTGTCGCGCATCAGCATGAAGAGATCGGGATCGTTCGGTTCGGCGTAGTCCGCCGCCAGGCGCAAGGCGAACGCGGTGGACGAGTGCACGCCGGTGCGAACGGGATAGTCGCTGAGCGGTAGGAAGGCGCGGAAGCGATCGGCGAAAGTTTGTGCAAGCGGGCGCAGGGTTTCGGCCGCGCGTGCGCCGGCGCCGTTGCGGTGCTGGTCGAGTTCGCTCTGCAGCGCTAACAACCATCCCCATCCGTATGGCCGCTCGAACCCGCGTGCTTCGGGGCGGGCGAGGTAGGCAATCTCACCCGCGACGTTTGCGGCCGTGATCCGCTCGTCAAAAAGCGAACCAATCTGCGCGGCGGCTGAAAGATCGGGATATCGCCGCACCAAGCGCGCCAACAGCCAATAGCCATGCACGCAGGAGTGCCAATCGTAACTGCCGAAGAAAATTGGATGCGCCTGACGCGGACCCACGATATCAGCCGGCCCGCTCAAGGCATGCTGCATGATGTTGGGATACTCTCGGCTCACATGCGCGAGGGCGAGCGCGGCGAATTTCTCTGCGATGGCCTTGGTGAGATGGGTCATTGGGGAAACGCAAGCAGTCGCATGAGGATGATGTTGACGATGAGCAGCGGCAGAGCCGTTGGAATCTGCGCGCGGATGACGCCGTTCAAAGCCGATTTGCG